>JANYAF010000124.1 GCA_025355175.1 Deltaproteobacteria bacterium
CCAAGTATTTGACCAACTCTGCAAAACAGGATGATATGGGGGCTTGATACAGTCCAAAACGGCACCATCAAAACATTTTTTCTGATGCACTATCCAAAATAATGACATAAAGACAGTCCAGTAAAAACCCCACGTATCATATCTTTCCACTTTTAATCCTGAATTTTCCACCAGCTGGACAAAGTTTTCTTTATCAAAAATCTGAATGTGGTTTGGCTCCGAAAAGTAGACAGGTTTCGCAACAGGTTTTTGCAGCATTTCTGATCGGGAATCAGGCACTGTAATTAAATACTGAGCACCAGACTTACCCACTCTGACTAGCTCCGCCAAAATATTTTCAGGGTTTAATGTGTGCTCTAACATCTCCATCGACAGGATTTTAGTCGCGTAGTCACATGGCAGTGGCAATGACGTTGTATCACTAACGAAGCCTTCAACTTTTCTTGCCTTCGTTTCTTTGGCTTTCTCTATCAGCGCCTTAATTTTTGCCGCATCGATATCCGAAAAGACAACGTGAGCACCTTGTTTTGCACAAAACAGTATGGCATTCCCTTCACCGCATCCCACATCCAGAACAATATCGTCCCTATTGACCTTAAAGCCGATAAATAGTTCCCCTGTTTCTAACCGGTACCATCCGCGCTTCACCGCGTCTAATAATCCACATATACGAGGATCTACATCTTTCGGCGTAGTTGCTGCAGGGCTGCTTATTTTCTCTGGGTTTAACTTACTCGTCAATTTCGACGACAGTCGTTTACGTTTGCTTAACATATTCGATATTCCATTCTTTCTCTTTGAGGATGGTTAATTTATCCTTAACAGTTCAGATCCAACCATTGTTAGGCTAAAATTCTTCTTATATCAAAATTGGATTGGCCAGAGATATGTCGATATCCGACGACCTAATCAAATTTAAATCATACCTTACCTATTGATTCATGGCCATATTAGGAAAGGGTAAAGGTTTAAGACGTTGTTTGTTGCTGACTGAACAATAAAATTGTTAGCTTCGCATGTCAATAAAATATTGGAGACTTCATTTGGGCATCCAACCCAAACCCTTGGCGTGGAGGCTCTGGATGTAGAGCCGGTCTTTGGCCTCCGTCACCCCTGTTGTTTCCGGGTAAGCACCGCTTGGGTCCTGCAAATCAGCCACCACCTTGCCGTCTTCCGTGAACGCTATCACATGCCCGTAGGCTTTCGGAACCGGCCACATTGAGCGCGGCAGGCGTAGGGTGAGCTTGCGCATGAACGGATTGACGGCTAGCTTGTCAACGGTGGGGTTACGCGGCTTTACGAGGCCCAGCCAGATTTTCCCGTCGAGTCCACGCATCAGGTTATCCGGATAACCTGGCAGGTTGTTAAACAGCGGTTTGGCCTGGTCACTCGGGTTCGATATATCCAGATCTTTCGCACTCACTAAAACCTTCCACACTCTGTATTTCCCGGTTTCATTGACGAACAGCGTTTTTTCATCCTGGCTCAGGGCCACGCCGTTGGCAAAACTAAAGCCTTTCGCCACGACACGGGTCGTTTTGTTTGCCGGATCGTACTCTAGGATGCGGCCGGTTGATGACTGTTCCAAAATGTCTAGAATGCTGGATTCAAAAACCCCGCCCCAATCTTTAGGTGCAAAACGGGTAGACGCATCACTAAAGTATATCCTGCCGGACTTGGCCACCACCACCGCATCGGCATAGCTGATGGGATCACCATTTACCTTATCGGTCAATAAAGTTATTTTTTTATCCGGGCCTATTGAAAGCAAGCCTTTAACTGCGTCAGCAGCAATCATGTTTCCGGATGTATCAAAATCAAAACCCAGCACCCGCCCGCCTGTGTTTACAAACACCTCTTGCTCGCTACCATCCGTATTCATTCGCAGGATGTTGCCGCTGGTAACAGTGGTGTAAAGCTTGCCGTCTTTGCCGATAGCGATCTGCTCGGGTCCTTCTTCTTTTCCCAATGAAATCATCTTGAGATTGGTAAGCTTTGTATTGATGGCGTGTGGACCGGTATAACCGGATGATATCGGTGCATTCCAGCTGACAGGCTTAATCGGTACCGGCCAGAGGGTCAAATAAGCGGCCAGCAGCAGAAGGACAACAATCGTCAGAAATAGTTTTTTCATGATGCCTCCTTAACAATCTAAGGGTTAGGTTGATGAGTTTACTGAGACAATAGAGGTGATGATTACTATTCGATCTGTATTCTCTGAGGTTGTCACATAATCTTTAGTAACTTCAAGCTGCTCAGATTGTCTTCAGCACGTACTTGTCCAGAGGGAAGCGCGGTCTTGCCTTGGGTAACTGATCAGGATACCCCACAGGCAGAAGCACTACCGGGTAGATACTTTCGTCCAGTGCCAGAAACTTCTTGACCTTATCGCGGTCAAATCTTCCCAGCCAGCAACTGCCCAGACCCAAGTCAACGGCTTTAAGAACGATGTGCTCTATAGCAATCGCCACATTCATGGCAAGATAGGCCTTAACCGCTTCCACGTCCATGACGGGGCTTACGGCTGATGGATCATTCATATCTATATCCACGCCTTCGAAGACGCCTTCTTTCAAAAGTTCTCCGATACGCGTATTTCTTGTCGTGATGGTTGCTAGATCGGCGCAGCACACAAAAATGACCGCTGCCTTGGCAATAAACTTATAGGGGGTACACCGTCCCAAGGCTTCTTTGGAGGCAGATGATTGAGCGACAATGAAACGCGCGGGCTGAAGGTTTGATCCCGAGGGGGCGAGCCGTGCGGCATCCAGAAGCAGGCGGACACTACCAGTCGAAATATCCTCCTGTTTGAATTTACGAATGCTCCTGCGTGCAGTTATGACATCTGACAATTCCACTGTGGCACCTCCATGGAAGTAGTAGCAGGAAAATTCTACAACGTCCTCACGAGTATGTCAAATGGTAGGATAAAGAAGCCAATTATTTATTTACACTATATTTTCGAAAGGAAAGATAGCAAATGATCAGCCTTGTACGTTTCAACTGCAATCAATTCGAAATGGATGGCCTGTATTTGAAATCCGGCATAGCCATCCACACTCCTCATGCGGGACGAACTTGAATGTCGCCTTGAGAGTAAAATTCGGTAAATTACCAACTTCTTTAGCAGGATTTGCTGGCTCAGGGTGGTCAATGTTCGGTTATCACAATTAACCGAACAGGAAGATGCGGATAGTATTGTGGACAGGTCTGGATAGATATAAGGAATAATTAAGGCGACCGGGACGGGTGTGAAAGTATCCGCCTTTTTTGTGGGTAAAAATAAAAAGTGGGGAGAGAATGACCTTTACCGATAAAAATAAAAATGGTTTATTTTTTTGTTATTCTCATAAACAATTGCTGTATTTACTTGGTACCTGGGGAGAGAATTGAACTCTCACAACCACAGGGGTCGAGGGATTTTAAGTCCCTTGCGTCTACCAGTTCCGCCACCCAGGCCCAATGTTCAATCATGGAAGAAACTGTGCGGCTTATATTATTTTTAATTTGGCGTGTCAAGGATTTGATAACCTGGCTTTATTATCAAAACTGAAAATAATATCCGTTTTGTACCTTGAAGCGCATCTCTGTTTTGTGATAAGCATCAACATCTTACAAAAGGATAAGCACATGCAAGACATTGATCTCATCATTTGCGGCGGGAAAGCCCTGTTCATGGATAATAATAATACCTGCCTGGATAACGTCGCCGTCGCGATCAACGCATCTTCCATTCTTGCCATTGGCAAAACCCAAGACATTCTCTCAAAATATACCGCTAAAAAAACAATTAACGCCAAGGATTCCCTGATCATGCCGGGCTTTGTCAACTGCCATACGCACGCGGCAATGACCTGTTTTCGCGGACTAGCGGATGATATGGACCTGATGGACTGGCTTAACAACTACATTTTCCCGGCCGAAGCTAAAAATGTCGATCCACATCTTGCCTACTGGGGATCCCTGCTCGCTTGCGCGGAAATGATCAAATCCGGCACGACAACCTTCTGCGATATGTATATCTTCGAGGATGAAACAGCCCGGGCGGCGAAAGAAGCAGGCTTGCGCTGTCTGATTGGCGAAGTTCTTTTTGATTTTTCTTCTCCCAGTTGCAAAACCCCGGATGAAGGCATTGCTTATACGCGCAGACTTGCCGATAAATGGCAAGACGATCCGTTGATCAATATTATTGTTGAACCGCATGCTCTTTACACCTGCTCACCCGCTCTGCTTCGGGATGCCAAAAAAATTGCCGATGAGTATCGCCTGATAATGGGCGTTCACCTTTTGGAAAATCAATCGGAACGGGATCAACTTCAGGAAAAATTTGGGAAAAGCGCGGTCGCATTTTTAGAAGAAATCGGCTGCCTTAATGAAAGGCTTCTGGCGTTTCACTGCGTTTGCTTATCGGCAGATGACATGAAGCTCTTTGCCAAATATGGCTGCAAAGTGTCGCACAATCCCTCCAGCAACATGAAACTGGCTAGCGGAGTGGCTCCGGTACCGGAAATGCTCAAGGCCGGTATTAATGTGGGTTTGGGCACGGATGGCTGCGCCAGTAACAATACACTTGATATGATAAGAGAAATGTCCACGGCGGCCAAACTTCATAAAGTCGCCAGGCTTGATCCGACCGTCATGGACGCGCAAACGGTAGTGCGCATGGCAACAATAAACGGCGCAAAGGCTCTGGGTATGGGCCATCTCACAGGCTCACTGGAAATCGGCAAAAAAGCGGACATTATTATTTTAGACCTGAATAAGCCTCATTTGACGCCAATCTACAGCGAATACTCCCATCTGGTTTACGCGGCAAACGGCGCTGATGTCGATACGGTCATTATTAACGGCAAAGTGGTTATGGAAAACCGTCAATTGTTAACGATCAATGAAGGTGACGTCATGAATGAAGTGCGGAAAATTGCCGTCAAAATCAAAAAGAGCATGAATATGTAAAGGAGAGGGCTAGGTTATGTTTCTAAATAAACAGAAGCGTTTATGCTTAATGGCGTTGTCGTTCATTTTCATTTGTTTATTGATTGTGCCCCGTGTGTCATTGGCCACGGTAAAAGAGGTAACTCTATTTCCTAACTCAGCCAAAGTTGAAGAAACAGTAAAAGTCAATCCACAAGCTGCAAACGCAAACAAAAATCAGGTGATTGTTGTTTTACCTCCTCAAGCCGACCCGGAATCCCTAGTTGTTTCAACGCCTTCAGCAACCCGGGTGAGAGTGGATGATCTACAGATAAAACCCGTAACGCGTGTCGATGAAAACAGAATCGCTGGGCTGCGCGCCCAATTAACAAAATCTCAGAACGAAAAAAAGGAAATGCAGGCCAAATTGAAGGCATTGGATATTCAACTTCAGTTCTGGCAGGCTCAGACCAAAGCAAAAACCAAAACGCTTGCCGAAACCGATTTACTGGCTTCGGCTATTGGCAGAAACAGCCGTAAAATCTATTCTGAAAAGAATGCCATTGAGACAGAACTGGAAAAAATAGACAGACAAATCAAAGAGCTTCAGGATAACTTAAACCAGGCTGCCGGAAAAATTGAAAAAGCATGGGAGGTCACTATTACCCTATCCGGCCTCATGCAGAATGATTCAGTCCTTAACTATAGCTATACGTTGGGCGGTTGCGGTTGGAAATCTCTTTACCGCCTGGAAGCCGTGCCTTCCTCAAACAGTATTATTTTTTCCTGGGACGCGGAAATCTGGCAATCCACGGGGGAAGACTGGAAACTGGCCCAGATCAATCTGGCTACTCTGCAGCCGGTCCGAACTATCACACCTCAGAAACTGCCCCAGTGGATCATCAAGCCGAAAACGGCCGTGATCTACAAAGCGTCACGCAAGGCAAGATCCGCGCTGGCTGCGCTCGAAACAGCGGAAGCAGACGAGACTCCCGTGGAATCAGCGCCGATGGAAACAATCAATACCACTTACTCGGTCTGGTCGCTGGGGAGAAAAACCATGATGGCGGGCAGCCGACAGCGTTTAAAAATCAAAGAGGAAACCTGGCCTGCCCAATTCCTTTTTCTGGCTCGTCCCAGCCTTTCACCGCAAACCTTTCTTCAGGCGCAGATTAAACTGTCCAAGCCCGCTGAAATACCCTCCGGGCAGGCGACTTTCGTCATTGACGGCGCGATGATCGGCAAGCGTGAATTCGCCCTCGCCGGAACGGAGGCGGATATTTATTTCGGCAACAGTCCTTTCGTTACCGTCAGCATGTCAACAACAGCCGATAAATCGGATGTCGCCAGAATTTTTCAAAATAAACAAACGCGTCAATGGCAGTGGCTGATCGAAGCCAAAAACGCAGGCAATACACCCATCAAGCTACGCATCGAAGAACCTGCTCCCGAACCCCGTGACGAGAGAATAAAACTGACCTTCAAACACAATCCGGAACCATCGGAAAAAGATACCACTAAGTTTGTCTGGCTTGTGGATTTACCCGCTTTGCAAAAGAAAAGCATTGAAATCGGCGTCGAGCTTACGGCGCCGAAAGACATGGATCTTGACTTCGGCTGGCGTCGCTAGTGAACAATACGTTGCCCCAAGACCATTCCTATAGCCGACTGGGACGGCATATTGAACATCACGCAGATGATATTATGATTGCTGATTATCACCATCTGCTGCAGGCGCTCAAAACCACGAACGTCCGGAGTTCCAGACGACCGGATCTGACGCAAAATATTTTATCCAGGCTGCAACAAAGATTTGACGCCTCGCGACAGCGTGTGCAGAATCGCAAACGATGCGTTCCCGCTTTTGGATTTTCTCCCGAACTGCCCATCACAGCAAAAAAACAGCTTATCATCGATACCATCAGGAGAGATCAGGTCGTCGTTATTACGGGTGAAACAGGTTCGGGCAAGACGACGCAGATACCCAAAATGTCTCTGGAAGCGGGTCTTGGCCTGCGCGGCGTGATTGGACTGACTCAGCCCCGGCGGATTGCCGCCGTCAGCATCGCTTCGCGGATCGCCTCGGAACTGGGTCAACTCTGCGGGGAATCCGTGGCTTATAAAATCCGCTTTGAAGAAAAAACATCGGCCGAACCCCTGATCAAAGTCATGACCGACGGCATGCTGCTTGCCGAAACGGTCCAGGACCGTGATTTACTGGCCTACGATACGATCATTGTGGATGAAGCTCATGAGCGCAGCCTCAATATTGATTTTATTTTAGGCTATCTGCGAACGCTGCTTTTGAAAAGAAAAGACCTGAAGCTGATTATCACCTCCGCTACGATTGACACGGCCAAGTTTGCCCAGGCGTTTGATAAGGCCCCGATTATTGAAGTGTCCGGGCGGATGTATCCCGTCGAAGTGCGCTACTCGCCGATTGATCCCGTTCGGGAAGAAAAAGGCGAGACGACGTATGTTGATGAAGTCGTAACCTGCGTAGAAAATTTACAACGAGAACGACGTTTTGAAGATATTCTGATTTTTCTGCCTACGGAGCAGGACATTCGTGAAACATGCGAGCGTCTGGCCAAAAGATGTTCAGGTCTTGTACTGCCTTTATTTGCAAGGCTTTCCGCAGGAAATCAGAGGCTTGTTTTTTCCCCCGCCCATGAGCAGAAAATTATTGTGGCAACGAATATCGCGGAGACATCCCTGACCATCCCCGGCATCAAATATGTGATTGACGCAGGGCTCGCGCGCATTCTGGAGTATAATCCCCGCAGTCAGACCACCGGACTGCCGATCAAACCTGTTTCGAAGAGCAGCGCCGAGCAAAGGAAAGGACGCTGCGGCCGCGTTCAGGACGGTATCTGCATCCGCCTCTATTCCCGGGAAGACTTTGCCGACAGGCCTCTTTATACGACACCGGAGATCCTGCGCTCCAATCTGGCCGGCGTGATTCTGCGTATGCTTTCTCTGAATCTGGGTTTGGTCACGTCCTTTCCTTTTATTGACCGGCCTCATCCTAAAAATATCCGCGACGGCATCGAAACCCTGCGCGACCTGGGAGCGCTCACCCGCGACGAGAGCGAGACGGAGGCGGAACTATACAAACTAACCCAAGTCGGTCAGACCATGGCTCAATTTCCTCTGGACCCCAGAGTGTCACGAATGATCATTGAAGCAAAGAAAGAAGGCTGTGTGAACGAAATAGCCGTGATCGCCGCCGCGCTGAGCATTCAAGACCCGCGTGAACGCCCCTATGATAAAACCGATCAGGCGGCGACCGCACATGCTCAATTCCAGCATCCGGAATCGGATTTTCTCACCTACCTTCAAATCTGGAACCGCTACTCCGATATCCTGGAAAAAATGCAATCGCAGAGTAAGTTGAGAAAATTCTGCCGCGATCATTTTCTTTCCTACAGGCGCATGATGGAATGGCGGGACATTTATCACCAGATTCTGGATATTATCAGCGGCAAAAATATTGCGCAGAAAAATCGAAAACCCGTGAAGATTGAA
>JANYAF010000072.1 GCA_025355175.1 Deltaproteobacteria bacterium
TGTCTTTAACTGACATTGCGTTTCTCCATCAAATACAGAGTTCGTTGCGTACCCAGTATTCCTTCACGCCTGAGGATTGAAAAGTGACTTCGGAAAGAAGCCTCAAAATGGTCTTGGGTATAATGATCAAAGATGTCCTCCCGGGAACGGAGCAATCTTTGCACTTGTGAATCGTCTTTGGATACAAATTCAATAATCAGAAATCGACATAACTGGCTTAATAAAGCGACGATGTGGCTAAAGGGCACATTGTTGGAAATTGCTAGATGATGGATCAGCGCCAGCGCAAGGACCGCATCGGCCGGTCCTCTTTTGATCAGAGAGAGACGTTCTTTGTTTGCCCATCCGATCGATGGGCTAGGGTTGGTCAGGTCCAGGCATAGCGGTAATATTTTTGTTTCTTTGTTTTCCCGCATCTGCCGATAATTCTTTTCCACTGCCGCCGGATCGACATCCAATGCAATGGTATCAATTTCTTTAGCCATTGCTATGCGACTGAAGACGCCGGTATTGGCGCCTAGATCCCAGACGGTGTGTGGTTTGCTTTCTGTTAGATATGATTCCACCAGTTGTTTCTTGTGGGTCATAGCTGCTGGGGAGTAGGTTGTGTCTTCGTAGTAATTGGACCATTCTGTGCCGGCAGGTTGCCAGTGCATAGAGGTGATGGCTGATTCGAGGTGGTGGATTAGGGCGGTTAGGGAGTGTTTGGAGACTTTTCTGGATTCCCCTTTATCCCCTCCCGCGGGGTGAGGGGAATTGGCAAAGCGCTTTTGCGCTTTTGCATGCAGATGGATGTGGGACAAAAGTGCGGGTTTAAACCAGGTTGAAATTGGAAGCAGCCCGCTGACGAGATCCAGGGGCAGGCCGTCAATGTAACTCCTCATGAGTCGGCCGAGACGGATATCGGAGTATGCCATCAGTGAAAGCGGCGCCATGAAATGCTGACAAAACTGACGATAGGCCACCCAGGGTTGATTTTTTTTGTAGATTTCGAAGGAAAGCGTGTCGATTAAAATGGACTTCCCTTTGTAAAACTGCATGTTGTATGCGTTCGCATCTTTCAGGATCATATTGCATTCGAGCGCCAGCTTTTGGATCTTGATCAATGCCAGCGCCGCATCCTTCAATTGGCTGAAACACCATTCGTAGGGATAGGAGATAAAGGGGACCATTTCCGGCTGAATGATTTTGTAGATGTCCTCTTTGCTTCCGGGAAAGTGCTCGATTGTACCGGGATCGATCTCCCCGTGGGGAATCAGCAGATTGTTTACAACCAGCTTGTCGTAAAGCCCTGATTGGATCAGGTAACCGTAGTGTTGCTGATAGCGGCGGCTAACAGATCTGAAGAGTGTGCCGTTATCGAAAAAGAGAAAGCCGCTGGGATCTCGGAAAGAACTTGAAAGGCGGTTGGTCGCGTGTGTCATTTTTTATGTTTCTTGACAAAGTAATTGATGTAGAAATCCTTGATCTTCTGCCAGTTGGTCTTAACGGTGAAGAGTCCGCCTATGAAAGCCGCTATCAGGACTTGAAAAATATAGCTCCCTGTTCCAGGATCAAGATATGCGAAGGCATTGTGTGCAAGAGTCACCGGTAAAGCAACTGTCACTAGCAAACCGTAAAAGAGTTTTCTTCCCAACATGGCGTAATTACAACTCCCAAAGAGAGAACAACATCATTTATTCCCGACCGACATCAATCATTTTCTTCAAGGGCGATGTTTTATCCCCTCTGTCGCGGCTCCTCGCTGTTTTGAGCTATAATGATTGGTTATTATTTTTCATTCGACTCCGAATCCATAGATTATAATAATACTTCAATTTTAGCCATACTGAAATAGGTAATATTCTCTTCAAACGATGTATCAACGGGTAGTAAAGTAATAAGTTTTTGTGAAGGATATAAAGTGACATTAGATATGGATCTGATCGAACAGTTTCGGCATCGAAGAAAATCGCGAAAACACTTCCCTCAAGTTTAAGGGGTATGTATTTCAGATTTTTTTCATCGAGAGCATTACATATTTTACGAATTGCCGGGAATATGATTCCAAAATCATGAAAAACAATGGTTCCATCATTATTGATCACTTTATTGCAGAAACGAAAGTCAGACAAAGCAGCTTTTTCGGTATGTTCGCCATCAATCAAGGCAATCTGCGGCCTATCCATGAGTTGACTCGGGTCTAATTCTGATGCATCCTTATCGAAACATTGGATTTTCGAAACCTCATTTGGGGCGATTACTCTCAGTAGTTCTATCATTCTCTCCGTAGAATTGTTCTCATAATTGCAAACACGTAACTCTCGTCTATCATCAAGCTGCTGTGAAGGTCTTGGATCAATGGAATAAATTCTGCTACAGCGGGGATCTACCAGATGCGGCTGAATGGAGCCGCCAAGATGTGATCCTATTTCAAGATACACATAGCGCTTATGCCGTCTTGTCGTAGCTCTTTGAACGGCAAGCAAAGAACGTCTATCTTCTGTGCTGGTCTCCGAGCCGATCTTCTCAAATAACGACAAATCAAGAAATTCAACTTGCTCAATCGTACTTTTCATTTCACTCCCATCATATGACGCGGCTTCATATGCGCTTCTCATCAAACCAACTGTTGGTGGAATTATCACGCTTCGCTCCCCAAGGGATCAGATAATCTGGAGACTCATATGCAATAGCACGCTCACAGTGCACAATCGCTGCCACGTCAGCCATATAGAATAACTCCTATATCTTTAATATTTCTTCGCAAGCAATGTTCTGAAATAGGCAGTGACCAGATGATCCAATACCATATGCACATCCTCGATGTGTCCATAGTTTTCGCTTCTCACAACAATGAGCACATCGACCATCTCCCCCGCCTTCCCGCCATCAAAACCCAGGATTCCCAACACCTTTGCACCTAAAGATTTTGCTACCCTTATTCCCTCGATAATGTTGGGCGAATTACCGCTACCACTGATAGCGATAACCAAGTCCCCCTTTTGTAGCAAATTCTTAAGTTGTTCCGAAAAGATATACTCGTATCCCAAGTCATTGGCCAATGCCGTGATCCAGGGCGTATTGTCTGTCAAAGCCGATACGCGAAATCGCGGTGCGGCATCGCCTGCTTCCGGCAAGATGACTTTTCCCAGGTCGCAAGCCATGTGCGAAGCCGTAGCCGCACTCCCACCGTTGCCGATGATAAAAACCTGTTTCCCCTCGCGATACGCCTCCTCCAAGCAGCGAATCACGCCCGCCACTTCCTCCAGTAAAAGTGCGTCCAGGCATTTTTTCAGCCCTTCCAGGTACTCCCTGGCAAATCCTATTTGTCGGTCTTTAGATTCGGAAACATCAGTCATGATTTTCTCTCCTGCCAATTGGTTACTGCCTCTTGATAAGCTTCCGGGGTGCCAATATCCATTAAAAAATCGTGAATATAATACGCTTTCATTTTACCCGCCAGACGCGGAATGATGTGGAATCCAAAATCCAGCCTTTGATCAAAATCTTGTGACGGCGGAAACACATCAAAAATTCGGTCGTCTGCCACATAAACTCCTGCCGCGGCCCATTCCGATTTCGGGTGAACTGGTTTTTCCTCAAAACCAATCACCACATCATCAGGACCGATTTCGGCAATGCCGCACTGTGTTGGATATGCCGTGCGGAAGACTCCCAGTGTGAAGGGCAGTCCATGTTGGAGATGACGATCGACCAATCGCCCCACAGGAACATCGGTTAGATTATCCGCATACAATATTAGAAAGGGATCCCCAGGCGTGATAAACGTTCGGTTGGCCAGGAGGGTGCCTGCACTGCCCAAAAGAACCGGCTCGTAAAATAGCGTGACTTGGGGAGTTGGGTTATAACATTGCCACTGGGTTACAAAGGCTTCCACCTGCTGATGTAACCAATGAGTGTTCAGCAGGACTTGCGTAATATTTTGCGATTGCAATAGCTCAAGCCAGATTTGCAGAAGGGGCCGGCCATGGATGGGCAACAGGCACTTGGGTTTCTCTCGGGTCAAAGTTTCCAGCCGGCTGCCAACGCCTGCGGCTAATAAAAAGGCTTGCCGTTCGATCACGCCGATCTCCGATCCTTCTTTCTACGTGTTACTTACCCCGCATATCCTGTCAGATGGGCCTGATGCCATTGCCAGGCACTGTCCAGAATGACTGCCAGCGTGGGATAAAGCGGCTTCCAATTCAATTCCTTCATCACCTTGGCGGAGGTGGCGACCAATTGCGCCGGATCGCCGGCGCGCCTGGACAACCGATTCCGTTTCAATTTCCGGCCGGTGATCTGTTCTACCATGTCCACTACTTGTAGCACGGAAAATCCCGTGCCGCTCCCCATATTGAAGATACGGAATCTATCCGGAGGTGGAACTTCCAGCGCGCGGATATGCGCTTCTGCCAAGTCAATGACATGAATAAAATCGCGAACACACGTGCCATCCGGCGTCGGATAATCGGTCCCGTATATATCTGCCGAGCCATGGCCCTTTGGATCCAGGGCCGCCAGCAATAGACGCGGCAATAAATGCGTTTCCGGATGGTGGGCCTCGCCATACATTCGGGACGCGCCGGCCGCGCTGAAATAGCGAAATGTCGTCACTTCCAGTTCATAGGCGCGAGAATACCAGTATAAAACACGCTCAAAACTTAGTTTGGATTCACCGTATGAATTCATGGGACAGGTCGGAAAGGATTCATCAATCGGCACATGATCGGGCTGGCCATACACAGCAGCTGTCGAGGACATGATGAAACGTGTAACCTTATGAGCCACCATGGCGTTCAATAATGTCATGCCGCCGATCAGGTTACAGGTGTAAAAAGGCTCAGGATCCTTCACGGATTCAGGGATCAAGGCCTTGGCCGCCATATGGATCACCCCTTCAATGGGAAAGCGGGTGAAAATCCGATCCAGGCACTGCCGGTCGTTAATATCACCATGTACAAAATTGGCTCCGCGATGGACCGCAGACCGGTATCCTGTGGACAGGTTGTCCAGGACGACCACTTGTCGTCCCTTGTCCATAAGTCGTTCCGTCACGATACTGCCGATATAACCGGCGCCGCCCGTCAGCAGAATCGCCATCATTAAATCCCTTCTGTCATGTTATGCACAAAAGATATTCCATAAATTGACATCACAAAGAGGCGTCGGCTCTTTAGCGTTGGATATTCAGAATAACCTTGCTGCCGTCACGTTCCAAACCGATCGGGAGTTCCCGCAGATGACCCAGGGCCTCGCGAACCTGGTCCTGCTTATCCAGCGGACAATACAGCAGTAAAAACCCGCCTGCGCCTGCGCCAGCAATCTTTCCGCCCAGAGCACCTGCCTGACGGGCAGCG
>JANYAF010000076.1 GCA_025355175.1 Deltaproteobacteria bacterium
CGATACTTCGCTGGACATACCAGATGATACAATAAGACGGATACATTATGGCTCTTATGAATATATTCGCTCACATAAAAAGCATCTCATACAAATCTATTCGAAGCAAGCTTCGGGGAATATGACCCGGAGAGATTTAATCCCGCTGTTGCGGGACGAGCGTTCATTCCCCGTGAGCTTGCTCGCGATATAATGACGTTCATTTCATGCCTCGACAGCGAGCTCGCGAGGTGATTGACTGGACGTTGTCCAGCAAATCAACTGACCGCATCTTTCCACGGATTTGCTGCCAGGCAAGTGCGCCCGGCCGGGCGCACAATAAAAAAATCCCCGCGGGCGAAAATCCCGCGGGGATTTGAATGAACTGCGATCTGAAAACCTGCTAGAACGTCAGCGTCAACTTATTGATGACCAGGAAATCGTTGGCCAACTCATTGCTGTCGCTTGTCCCCTTATAGTACTTGCCGGTAAACAGATAGCCTGCGCCCAACATGTATGACAGGTTGTTGGTGATCTTGTATGTGGCGGTTAAATCAACTTCATAACCATAATCGTTGTTGATAAATCCTGCCGGTTTCCTGTCTGCCTGCGCATAGGAAACAGACGCCATGATATCCAATTTGGGAATCGGTTTCAGGCCGCCTCTGGCTTGGAGGAACCAGGCGTTAGCCATGGCCGTATCCTGAGCAGCCGAATTGTAACCGGCAAGACTCCCTGCCCAGTTGGTTCGTTCGTAGTTCCACATAATCAGGCAGGGGCTCCAGTCACGGCCGCCGTTGATAATACCGCCTTCAATTTTATCACTGCTGCCCGGATCATCGCCTGACACGTATGCGATAGTGCCGCCCGCATAGAACATCCCGAAATCGGCCGTAGCGTCAAACCAGCCGGACATGTTCTGGAGTTTTATATCGGGAGTTATTGAGGGCCCTTCATACTTTTGATCACCGGTCAGGTAATTGAATTCCGCCTGAAGAGCCACCGGGCCAATTTTGGCAATAACATAAGGTGTAAACAGAAAATAGGTTCTTTTATAGTTGTTGGTCGGAGGACGCGTATTGGCATAGTTGTAGTAATTGACCTGCATGCCGGCTTTGCCGCCCTTCCAATTGAAGACACCCTCAATGCCGTATTTATCGTTGTCAGCAGCAGCGGTATTGCCGGCATATATAGCGGTATTGCCGGCCTCTCTGGCTTTGGTATAAGCTAATTTGATCTCAGCAGGACCGATTGTATAAGCATATTTGATTCGTCCCAAAGGGGAATAGCTATCACCAAAGATAGTTCCCGTAGCGCCGTCATTCATGATACCGACATCAAAAACACCGATGGGTGACTTATAATTGATGTAAACCCAGTCAAAAGCGATGTTTTCATTTTCCGCAACCGTTCCGGCAGAGTCGAGAGCCAGTGTCGTGCCGGCCGCACTTCTGGTTGCGCCCCAAGCGCGCTCCATCGCGTCAAAACGCGTGATCAGAGTCAAACCCGGTGATACTATGAAGTCCGTCCTGACCCTTAATCTCTGGTAATAAAACGCAGTGGAGGGGCCCACATCCTTCTGCAGAGATGTCTTATCCAGATACATCCCTGCCGCATAATACTCGCCGCTGAATTTGACATCCAGCGCAAAAACCGATGTGCTGAAAGCTACGAGCAGCCCCAGCGATAACCAAATAACCAAAAATCTCTTCATTTTCTTCCTCCTAAATCATGTTTAATTTGACCCGAACATCTTGTTTTTTATGGATCATGATCATTCTCCAATTGCAGGCACAATATACAGGTCATCGATGACAAAATGATGACGGAATGATTAAACTATTAATAAAATCGTTCCGCATAAATGATGAAACAGTAAAAAGTCTAAAAATCGTCATGCCGGTGAAAACCGGCATCCAGAACCTATTGAAATCACTGGATTCAGACTTTCATCCGAATGACGAAATGTTGATTTTCCGACTTTTTACGAGACCATTATAAATAGCATTTTCGGAAATTTTTGTAAATGATATTTTGTGATTTTTTGTAACAATTAGAAACAATAAGAAATAATCACGGCATTTAAGTGATGTTTATTAGTAACTAAAACCGAGCATACCCATCTCCGTCAGACCACGCGCATGGCGCCGTATAAGATGAAAAAAAAAGAAGGGAACGGCCTTGCCACCCGCATAACCTGAAGGTGGCACGAGGTCACACGTGGGTGGTCACGACTGTTCCCTGCCTCTTAACCCTTAAAACTTAAAACTTAAAACTTAAAACTTTTTTACAGCGGTATATTATTATGCTTCTTATCCAGACGGGCTTCTTTCTTATCCTTCATGGCATCGAGCACTGCAATAATACGTTTGCGCGTTTCCCGCGGAAGGATGATTTCTTCAATAGCACCAAGTGAGGCGGCGAAATACGGGTTATTAAATTTTGCTTCATAGCCCGCGATCAGTTCGGCGCGTTTGGCCGCCGGATCCGCTGCCGCGGCAATTTCGCTGCGGTAAATGATATTGCACGCGCCTTCCGCGCCCATCACGGCGATTTCCGCCGTCGGCCACGCCATGACGTAATCCGCGCCTAACTGCTTGCAGCACATGCCAATGTAGGATCCACCATAGTCTTTGCGAGTTACAACCGTGATTTTTGGCACGGTCGCTTCCGAATAAGCGTGCAACAGTTTCGCGCCGTGGCGGATGATGCCCGCCCATTCCTGATCCGTACCGGGCATGTAACCGGGAACATCGGCAAAGGTCAAAAGTGGAATATTGAAGGCATCGCAGAATCGGATGAAACGCGAAGCCTTGTCCGAGGCGTTCACATTAAGGACACCCGCAAAAGCCATCGGATTATTGGCGATAACGCCGACGGGCTTGCCCATGATGCGAATCAGGGAAACAATGATGTTTGGCGCCCATTGGGCGTGCAGTTCAAACATTTCACCGTTATCGGCCACGGATTTGATCACGTTTTTCATATTGTAGGCGCGGTTTGCCTTATCCGGAACAACCTTATCCAGTTCGTGACATTCCCTGTCCGGACTGTCGGTTGACGCTGCAACCGGCAGGGGGATATTGCAACTGTCCGGCAGATAAGACAGGAGGATTTTGATTTTATCGAGGCAATCCGTATCGTTTTCCGTCACGACATGGCAGACGCCGCTTTTTGAGGCATGAGCCACGGCGCCGCCCAGGTCTTCCTGGCTCACGTCTTCGCCGATCACCGCTTTGATGACTTCCGGGCCAGTAATGTACATATAGGATGTGTTTTTCACCATGAAGATCCAGTCGGTCAGCGCCGGTGAATACACGGCGCCGCCCGCCGTGGGTCCCATAATGGCTGTAATCTGAGGAATGTAGCCGGACGCGATGGTATTGCGGTAAAAGATGCCGCCATAGCCCTCCAGAGAGGGGACACCTTCCTGAATTCTGGCGCCACCGGAATCGTTGATGGCGATAAAGGGTTTTTGCGCGGCAATGGCCATATCCATTACTTTCCAGATTTTCTTAGCGTGCATTTCGCCCAGCGTGCCGCCCGCACTGGTAAAGTCTTGGGAGGCGGCAAAAACGGTGCGTCCGTTGATTTTGCCGAAGCCGGTGATGACGCCGTCAGCCGGAATTTCTTTTTTATCCATACCGAAAAGGGTTGAGTGATGTTTCACAAAAAGCTGAACTTCCTGAAAGGTTCCCTTGTCAAATAAATGATCCAGACGTTCACGGGCCGTCAGCCTCCCGCCGTCATGTTGTTTTTTTATCTGCTTTTCGCCGCCCATTTGCATCAGGGCCCCGACTTTTTCTTCAAATATTTTGATTTTCCCCTGGGTGGTCACTTTTTGTAAATCGTCACTCATAAATGGTCTCCTTGATGTTGAGTTTTTTGTCTTGACCCGGTTTTGGGCGTCAGTTACTATCACGACTGACAAAATATTGCCTTGAGAAGGCCATGGATTGAAGTCCATTGATTTTATGCTTAACCTTTTTGGAAAAAACTGGCAAGTACGATTAATAAGATATGCGTAATTTTAAAATTATTATAGAATATGACGGTGCGGCGTACATCGGCTGGCAGAGGCAGAAAAACGGCGTTTCGATTCAGCAGCTACTGGAAGAAGCCTTTGGCGTAATCACCGCCGGCAAGGTCACTTTGGTCGGCTCAGGCCGGACAGATGCCGGTGTGCATGCCATCAATCAGGTTGCCAATTTCAGGAGTCCCACGATGCTGCCGGTTGAAAGACTATTCCGGGGCGTCAACAGTATTTTACCTCCGGATATCGTGGTGAAGAAGCTCGAAGAGGTTCCCCTGGATTTTCACGCCCAGCGCGATGTCATAGGGAAGGCCTATGTTTACCGAATCTGCAATAAGAGCCTGAGGCCGGTTTTGGGGCGCGAATACTTCTGGTTCATCCGTTATCCGCTGGATCTGGAAAAGATGCGGAAAGCGGCGCAATACCTGCCGGGCACCCATGATTTTTCCTGTTTTTGTGCCACCGGCACGGATGTTAAGGATCGCGTGCGGACGATCACCGATATTGTGATTGAAACCGGCCCTGACGGTTTGATTGAAATTACAGTGGAAGCAAGAGGATTTTTGAAGTATATGGTGCGTAATATTGTCGGAACGCTTACGGAAATCGCCCGCGGCAAAAGACGACCGGAAGAAATGAAAGAAATTATTGATTCGCGCAACCGCAACATCGCCGGGGCAACCGCACCCGCCTGCGGTCTCTTTTTGAAAGAGGTCAAATACTGATTGATGAAAATATTGTTATTGGGACATAAAGGCATGCTGGGCAACGACTTGGCCGCGCAGTTTCGTTATCGGCATGACGTGATCGGCATGGATATGGGCGACATCGACATCACCCGCGAGGATGAGTGCCAAAAAGCGATTCGGGAAACCAAACCACAGATTGTGGTGAACGCTGCCGGCTATACCAACGTGGACGGCTGCGAAACAGCTAAAGAGGAATGCTTTGCCGCCAACGCCGAAGCGGTGAAGAATATCGCCCACGCCTGCCGCGGCCAAAATATTACCGTCATTCATTTCAGCACAGACTATGTGTTTGATGGAACCGGCAGCCGCCCCTATATGGAAGAGGATGTCTGCAATCCGATCAACGCGTATGGGGCGTCCAAACTGGCCGGTGAAAATCATCTGCGGGCGATCACCGATAACCATATTCTGATTCGCACGGCCTGGCTGTATGGCGCAAAGGGGAAAAATTTTATACAGGCAATCCTAGACAAGGCGAAAACAACGAACAAACTGACTGTGGTAGATGATCAGATGGGTTCACCCACCTGGACACGGGACCTGGCCGCCGCGACGGAGTTATTGATCGATAAGAACGTCCGGGGACTCTTCCATGTCACCAACCGCGGGAATTGCACCTGGTATGAATTTGCGAAGAAAATATTAAAAGAGGCGCGTCTGGACACTGTCGAAATTTCCCCGATCAAAACCGCCGAGTTGCAAAGAGCAGCTCTGAGGCCGGCCTACAGCGTTCTCGGTATGCAAAAGTTCGTCACCGCGACCGGGAAGACCATGCAGCCCTGGCAGCTGGCTTTTCAAGACTATTATAAAAATCTAACCAGCCGGACGTGCTGCAGCGTTTGAGGGAATACACGCAAGTGGAAAGAAATCATTTCGGAAGGATTTCTTTTGTGCTAAAATATTTTCTCGACATCAATCATAGAGGAGGCATCATGAACAAAAGAGTGAAGCAAATGTTGTCGTTCCTGATCGTTCCGGCAGTTATTTTTCTGCAGAGCTGCCTGATCTCCACGCCATCCACCCTCATCACACCCGAAATCCGGTCTTTGTACGCAGGAGACTATAAAGTCGATCCCTACATGAAAGATCATGTTCCGCTCTCGGTTGCCGTGCTGCCTTTTGTAGATTTATCCGGAAGCAAAGAAGGGGCAACCGCCATGCGGCTGGGATTTTACAACCATTTCAGCTCCCTTCCCTTCAAAGACATGGAACTCTATAAGGTGGATGATTTACTGACCAAAGCAGAGCTGACCGATCCGGCCGTGATCCATAAAACATCACCGCAAAAACTGGGCGCCATTCTGGGTGTTGACGCAATCATCGTGGGAGAGGTCTCCGACTTTGATAAATATTTTCTGGTCATGTATTCCCAGGTTGCCGTGGGCGCAGAGGTCAAAATGTACGATACCAAAACGGGCAATTTTCTCTGGAGCGGCAAGCACAAGGTGCGCAAGCACGAAGGCGGTATATCCACCAACCCAGTCGGTATTATCGCCACGGTAATTGCAACGGCGTTAAATGTCCGCGATATTCAACTGCTGCGCGCCAACGATGACCTGTTCCGCGATATGGTCAAAACCATTCCAGCGCCCTCGCTGGCCCAGGCCAAACGCCCGCCTGTCATTACGCTTTTAACGCAGGACACCAAAGGGCAGCCGAAAAAAGCAGGTGAAGAAATCAAAGTGGTTATTCAGGGAGCAACGGGCATGCAGGCTTCATTCAACATAGGCGCCTACCGCAAGCGCATTGAAATGCAGGAGGTTGAACCGGGCGGTTATTATGGCGTCTATAAAGTTGTACCGGGGGACAATGTGGAAAAAGCTATCGTCACCGGTTACCTGACGGACGATTCCGGAAATACCACCCAATGGGTGGATGCGATCAGTTCCGTCACCCTCGATACGACGGCGCCGGATAAGCCTGAGGGAATTAAAGGGACCGGACGAAACAAACTGGTCGGACTGCGCTGGGACAAAGTTTCAGCGCCTGACCTGGCCGGTTACAACATTTACCGTTCCGACTCTCCGCTCTCCGGTTACGTCCGCATCGGTAAAACGGAATTTAACGAATTTAGCGACACGGATAAAAACCTGGTTAACGCCAAGACGTATTATTACCGTGTGACGGCCGTGGATTTTGCCGGAAATGAAAGCCAGATGGCACAAGTGCACGGCATGCCGGTTGCCCCGGGACCAACACCTGTTTCCGGCGTCATCGAAACGGATAGCGTCTGGTATTCAGGCGCCAGCCCATACATCATTACTGCTGACGTGATTGTGAAAGACAAGGCGCTTTTGACCATCGAACCGGGAACGGAAATCAAATCCAAGAATGGCGGGTTGATCATTGAAGGACGCATTGCGGCGCAGGGAGACGATGACCACATTATCAGCTTTGGTGCGCTGGAAAACGATAAATTGTGGCCGGGAATTACATTTTCGGGCGTCAAAGACCGGGAAAACAAAATGATGTTTGTCCGGGTGAAAAGTGCGCAGACAGCCGTCAACTGCCAGGCGTCCTCGCCACTCATTGAAAAGTCCGAGTTTGCGGACAATGCCGACGCGCTGAAAATTTCGGGCGCGTTTTCCAAACCGCTCATCAGTAAGAATGCCATTTATAAAAACAAGGGCGCTGCCATATCCGTCATTGACGGGGCATCGCCCAGAATCGTGGGAAATTCCATCTACGACAATAGTGGTGCCGGTCTGACCGCACAATCCGCCACACCGGAGATTGTCCAAAATACCATCACGCGAAACAGGAATAACGGAATTGAAGTTCGAGGCGCGCAGGCTATTATTCGCCAAAACAATCTGTCCGATAATTCTCCGTACAATATGACCAGCGCGATGAACGGCACATCCGCGAAAGCACAAGACAACTGGTGGGGCAGCGCGAAAGCTTCGGATATCCTTGCGGGCATTTCCGGACGTGTCGATATTCGTTTTGTGCTCGATGCGCCCTGGCCGCAAGGGAAGCCCCTGACCGTGCCTATTTTAGACAAACATCTCGGCGGCACAATCAAGACAGATTCCTATTTGATTCTATCCAACAGTCCATACCGGATTACGAAGGATGTGGTGATTGACGGCGGGGCAACGCTTTACATCGAGCCGGGTGTTGTTCTGGAATTTGAGCAGAAATCGACGTTTGTAACGCAAAACGGAGGCATCATCGCGCGGGGAACCAAAGAAAGACCCATTACATTCACAGCTGCTTCCGCGTCGCCCGCGCCCGGTTTTTATGCCAGTGTCGTGCAATTTGTCGAACCCACCCGGGTCAACAGTTCCTTTTCGTATTGTATCGTGAAATACGCCGCAACCGCATTTGATATTTACGCGGGGTCGCCGGAAATTTCGCACAGCTACATCGCGCATTCCTCTCAGAGCGCCATATACTGCCGCAAGGAAGCGACACCGGTCATTTCCTTTAACACCTTCGCCACGAATGCGGGGGAAGGCGCGATTGTGTGTTTCGGAAGAACCAATCCTAAAATATTTC
>JANYAF010000078.1 GCA_025355175.1 Deltaproteobacteria bacterium
CGATACTTCGCTGGACATACCAGATGATACAATAAGACGGATACATTATGGCTCTTATGAATATATTCGCTCACATAAAAAGCATCTCATACAAATCTATTCGAAGCAAGCTTCGGGGAATATGACCCGGAGAGATTCAACCGGCGACGATATTGCAGTACGGTTTTGGAAGTTATCAGGGATATGTTGCCGAAAACTTTGTGGCCCAGGAATTGACAGCGTCAGGGTTGGCAAATCTGTATTGCTGGACGGGAAAAACAGCTGAAGTTGAATTTCTGCTTTCCACCGATCTTGGTATCGTTCCCTTGGAAGTCAAATCGGGAAGAGTGACGCACTCGAAAAGCCTTGGTGTTTTTGAAGCACGGTATCATCCGGAACGATCTTACGTATTATCTGCGCGTAATAGCGAATGTAAAGGAAAACGCTGTTTGACGCCGATTTATGCGGTGGGAACGATTGAACGGGACTTAGCAAACCTCGCCCCGAAATCATGAAAGCCGCACATATTGAGGCTTTACGGCAAAGCGCGAGTTTATTTTGCCTGTTGTCTGATTCCATTATACTGGCAAAGGATGGCGACACACCTGTCATTTTGGATGATGCGCTGGGTTATACCGACCAGAAGCGTCTGAAGTTGATGGGCGCCGTATTGGCGGTAGCCGCCAAGGAATGTCAGATAATCATCTTTACCTGTGTTCCTGAAAGATATGCTTTTATTGGTGAGGCCGCTGTTATTCCACTATAACAGGTTTATATCGGGCAAGTGACATCAAGTTTACTTCTTCTCGATCCGCATACATCTTTATTGCTATTAGAGCGAAAAAAATCGAAAACAATATTTGCCATGGGGATAAAAAAGGTATAATATATATACCATGATATTCGAGTTTGATTCTCCTAAAAGTGAAAGTAATAAAAAGAAGCACGGGATCAGCTTTACCGAAGCGCAAGCGCTGTGGGATGATCCTGATTACATTATAATTCCTGCCAAAACGATTGACGAGTCAAGGTTTTTAGTAGTCGGAAAGATTGGGGATAAGTATTGGTCAGGTATAATAACGTACCGAGACGAAAGCGTGAGAATAATTTCGGTTCGCCGCTCTAGAAAAGAGGAGATTGATATATATGAAAGCTAAGGAATTGGACAAGAAATTTGATGATGGAGAAGATATTACAAAATATCTGGATGTTTCCAAAGCCCACAGACCGGAACAGGAACAAAAAAGAGTTAATGTTGATTTCCCGCTGTGGATGATTCATGAGTTGGACAAAGAGGCAAAACGTCTCGGTGTACCGCGGCAGTCCATCATCAAAGTCTTCGTGGCGGAGAAATTAAGAAAAGCATCATGATTTAAAAATCCCTATTGAGTGGGAGGGAAGCCCATCGAAAGTTGTTTCTCCACAAGGTCTTATTTTGCTGAAATCATTACGAAACAGTGGTCAGTACCAGGATGATATTGAATATCTCAGGAGTTTAGAAAATGAAGATTGATATGAGTCCGGAGGCTATTGCAAAGCGATTGAAGGTTGTAAATGAGCTGAGACGAACATGCCTTTCTCTTGCCAATTCCAGTGCAGGAAAGGACATCCTAAAGAAAAATTCAGCCAACAAGTCGGTGCAGCGGACATCTCGGTCGCTCGGTTTCGAGGGCGGCCATGCCTACGACGTTGAGATCGTCGATTACCATTGAAGGAAGGAGAGTGACCATGCCGCGTGAAATACCTTACCCTACCCCCGGCGAAATCTTGCTGGAGGAATTTTTGAAGCCGATGGGGATTACCCAGTACCGGCTCGCCAAGTAAATCGGAGTGTCGCAACGGCGCATCGGAGAGATCGTCGCGGGCAAGCGGGCCGTGACCGTCGATACCGGTTTACGCCTGTCTCGCTTTTTCGGTACCAGCGACGGTTTCTGGGTCGGCTTGCAGACCGATTACGATACAGCGCAAGCCAAAGACGCCCTCTCTGACGTGTTGTCGCGCATTCATCGTTTCGAGCCTGTTCATGTTTAGCCCCGGGGCGTAATCCGTCATTCCACTGGACGCCTGCCGGCATACGCGGCGGGAGCGCAAACGGACTTACCGCATGGAAAACGGAGGGTGGCAAGTCGCTCAAACGGCTCGACGAACAGGAATAACCAGCGGCGTCTACATACGGCTGACCGCCGCTGCAGAGCCATCGTGTTCGAATCTGAAAAGGGAGAAGCAATGACCAAAGAGTTGACCGTGCTCATGACTGAACTCGACTCGGCATTCTTCAGATATGCCCATATAACCGGGGCGCTTGAGTTTTACATGCTCGTTCTTGAGACCCCAGCTCTACAACTCGCTGTGAGTAAAACGCTAACAGGTACCGAAACGGAATGGAAACAGATCCACCGTTTCATGGATCTTGGAAGCCAGCGCGTCACGTGGTATCCGGAACTGCCTGTGGCTGATGTTCTAAAGCAGAAACTGTCCATGTTAGGGTATCTCTATGGCGTTACGCTAAGTCGGATGATCGGCGACCTGGACTATTACCTGGCATCGGTGCTGAAAAGTCATTTTGCACAGGCCGCCAGATCCGGTTCCTACTGGGAATTGTTTGTTCGGGAGACCAAAATTGACTTGATAAAACGTCAGCACGGTAAATTCGTGTATGCATTGTTGCAGGAACGGCATAAAATTGAACATAATAAGGCCGCAATTGATCGTGGGTTTCTCGAACGGTTGGCGAAGAAAAATGTGAAGACGACCTATAGTGAGGGCGATTCGATTCAAAAAAGTCATGTCGACGTCTTGCTTGCCAATCAGGTTGTCCGAGAATTTGCGACTGACGTTGATGGCGAGGTAACCAAATTGTTGCCCTCTACGCCCTAAGCGAAGACTCAACCTATGCGTAACCACGACGGTGCACCGGATCGCCGATAAATCAGGCTCCCGGTGACCATAGTGTTATATTTTCTATAGGGCCCATCGACCAGAACCGGGCAGAACACTGTGAAGGAGAGAGTATTTATGCCACGACTGACTGAACAGGAACAGCAGGAAATTATCCGTTTTATTGAGGCGGACAGGCCGTTGCCGGATAAATATCGTTTCCTGCTTTTCGCCGACAAGCGCGAGGTCGAACTGGTCTGGAATGGAAAGACCAGCGAGGTCTGCAATATCGTCCTGCCGTTCCAGGTCATCGAGCAGGTGGACGAGCCGCGAGCGGAAAAGCCCGAGGACGCCAAGGGGAAGGACAAGGACCAGGGGTTTCTGTTCAGCCTGGACGAACGCGGCCGGCAGCTCAAGGGCTGGACCAACAAACTCATCTGGGGCGACAACAAGCTCATCCTCTCATCGCTGAAGAACGGCCCGCTGCGCGAGGAGATCGAGAAGCAGGGCGGCCTGAAGCTGATCTACATCGACCCGCCGTTCGACGTGGGCGCGGACTTCAGCATGGACATCGAGATCGGTGACGACACCTTCACCAAGAAGCCCGGCATTCTCGAAGAGATTGCCTACCGCGACACCTGGGGTAAAGGGGCGGATTCGTTCATCGCCATGATTTACGAACGGCTCGTCCTCATGCGGGATTTTCTGGCGGAGGATGGGAGTATCTATGTGCATTGCGATTGGAGGGTGAATGCATTTATCCGTCTGGCGATGAACGAAGTCTTCGGAACGGAGAACTTCATCAATGAGATCATTTGGAAGCGTGCTCACACGGTCAAAGGCAACATCGGGCAAGGAAGCAAATACATGGGCGCCAACACGGACACAGTGTTCGCCTACGCCCAATCTCCTTCCTACATTTTTAACAACATCTTCCTCCCATATTCCGAGGACTACATCAGTACGTTCTTCAAATACACCGAGCCAGAAACTGGCAGACAATACAGGCTCACGAGCATGATTGGGCCTGGAGGTGTGGCAAAGGGAAACCCAACCTACGACATTATGGGCGTCACCCGCGCTTGGCGATACAGCCAAGCGACGATGAAGGATCTGACCTCGAAAGGGATGATTGTTCAAACATCGCCCGGCACTGTCCCGCAGAAGAAACAATACCTGGACGAAGGTGCTGGTGTTTCAATCCAATCCCTGTGGGATGACATTCCAGGAATCGGAGCGTCATCAAATCAAGGCACGAATTACCCCACCCAGAAACCTGAAGCCTTGCTCGAACGGATCATCAGCGCGTCTTCCAACGAAGGCGACTTG
>JANYAF010000102.1 GCA_025355175.1 Deltaproteobacteria bacterium
CTCGTGGACGCCCGTTGATCTGTCGCCGAAAATGCTGGAAGATGTTTATTCCGGAAAAGAAATATCAACGGTGGTTCCCACCAGTGCCGGGGAGGCGATTGTTGGCGTCGCACCGGTTTTTTCTTATGCCGTTGAAACGGAAGTCATTGGCCGTGTTTCCGTCAGTTACAACGTTCCTCAGAAATTTGTTAATAAGCTGCGGAGCATTGCCGACGCCTCCGAACAGTACGGGCAGATCAAACTCTTAAAAAACCCGATTAAATTTAATTATGTTGTAACCCTGTCGATTGTAACCCTGATAATTATCTTCCTGGCGACATGGTTTGGCCTATCACTTGCCAAGAGTATCACAAATCCCATTCAGGACCTCGTATCGGCGACCAACAGAATCACTCAGGGCGATCTGACGAGCCGCATTGATATCGAGGCTGATGATGAAATCGGGCTTCTGGTCAAATCATTCAACCATATGACGGATGATTTGCAGAAAAGTAAAACGGGTCTGGAAGAGGCCAATATCTCTCTAGAAGAACGGCGTAAATACATGGCTGCCGTTTTGCGCAATGTTTCTGCGGGGGTTATTTCAGTCGATAAAAACGACATGATTACAACCATTAACCGTGCCGCAGAAGCGATGTTTGAGATTGACGCCTCTCAATTTCTTTTCCGGAATTATCGAGAGCTTTTACATGACGAACATTTGCTTCTGGTGGACACCTTTCTGCAGGAAATGAAGGATAACCATGAACGAATCCTGGAGAAGCAGCTGGAGCTGACGCTACGCGATAAGGCATTGACTGTGCTGCTGACCTTGACAACGATTGAGGATGAAGAAGGCAATGATTCCGGTATTGTCGTGGTGTTTGAAGATCTGACGGCATTGCAGAAGGCGGAACGCGCCGCGGCCTGGCGGGAAGTGGCCAGACGCATGGCGCACGAAATTAAAAATCCGCTCACGCCCGTGCAACTTTCCGCGCAAAGGCTTCAGCGTAAATACGGAGACAAATTGGGCGAAGATGGCTCGGTCTTTAAGGAATGCACGCAGACCATCATCGATCAGGTGGAAGTGCTCAAGAATCTGGTTAATGAATTTTCCCGCTATGCGCGTATGCCCGTGACGACGCTTGTCCCCAATGATCTCAATGCGGTTGTGTCCGAGGCCGTGACGCTTTTTGTAGATGCGCATAAGGATATTAATTTTGAATACCGTCCGGCTGAAGGCTTGCCGAAGTTCAATCTGGATGCCGAACAAATGAATAGGGTCATGATTAATCTGCTGGATAATGCCGTCGCTTCCATTCATAAGAAAACAGGCCATATCGGGGTCATTATCCGGTATGATGACCCTCACAAGAAAGTAACCGTTGCCGTTGCCGATGACGGCGCCGGTGTACCTGCAAGCTATAAGCAGAAAGTATTTGAGCCGTATTTTTCAACCAAGAAAGCGGGAACAGGGCTTGGGCTGGCCATCGTCAGCTCGATTATATCGGATCATAAAGGTAAGGTCAGTGTCAGCGACAACTATCCGACGGGAACGATCGTTTCTTTTCAGTTGCCGGTTACGGAAGTTTGATCTATAAGTGAAAACGAAGTCGAGTGAACCTTATGAATGAAACTATTCTTGTTGTAGATGATGAAGTCAGTATCTGCCAGTCGTTGAAGGCAATCTTGGATGACGAAGGTTATCAGGTACTGGTGGCGGAAAGCGGCGAAGAGGCGATTAAGATTGTGGCCGAAGAAATGCCGCAGCTTATCCTGTTGGATATCTGGCTGCCTGGCATCGATGGTCTGGAAACACTGAAAGCCATCCATGCCGCCCATCCGAATGTATTGATCATCATGATGTCCGGTCACGGCACCATTGAAACAGCGGTGAGGGCGACCAAGCTCGGCGCTTTTGACTTCATTGAAAAACCCCTGTCGCTGGATAAAGTGATTATTCTGGTGGGAAACGCGCTCAATGTGGTTCGCCTGGAAGAAGAAAACATTTTATTAAAGCAGAAAGTAACGCATCAATACGAGTTGACCGGAACCAGTCCAGTTATTGCTGAACTCAAGGAAATGATCGGCATCGTTGCGCCGACCAACGCATGGATCCTGATCATGGGCGAAAACGGGACGGGAAAGGAACTGGTGGCGCGCTCCATTCATCATTTAAGCCGCCGGTCGCACAAACCCATTGTGGAAGTCAACTGCGCGGCGATACCCGAGGAACTGATCGAGAGCGAATTATTCGGGCATGAAAAAGGCGCCTTCACCGGCGCGACCGAAAAGAAGCGCGGTAAATTTGATCTGGCCCATGAAGGAACCATTTTCCTTGATGAAGTCGCGGATATGAGTCTCAAAGCGCAGGCAAAGATTTTGCGGATTTTGCAGGAGAAAAAGTTCGAAAGAGTCGGCGGCAATAAAGTCATCGATATGGATGTACGGGTTCTGGCCGCGACGAATAAAGATCTGGAAAAAGAAATGGAGGCGGGTCGATTCCGTCAGGATCTGTATTACCGTCTGCATGTTATTCCGTTGCGCGTGCCGCCGCTCAGAGACAGAAAAGAAGATATTCCTTTTCTGATGGGACGTTTCCTTCACGATTTTGCCGCGAAAGAAGGTCAGCAGCCGAAGACCTTGACAGACGGTGCTCTGGAACAATTAATGGCGCATAACTGGCCCGGAAATGTCCGCGAACTGAAAAATATTATTGAAAGACTGATTATTATGACGCCGTCCAATGAAATCAAGGCGGATGATATTCCTGAACTCAATGTGAAAACGGAGCAAAGCGCGTTGACAGCGGAGGCGTCCACCGTCGGTGATTCTTTAAGAGACGCCAGGCTGGATTTTGAAAGGCAGTTTATTATCAAAAAACTTGAAGAGTACGACGGTAATATTTCCAAAACAGCCGAAGCCATCGGTCTGGAGCGTAGCAATCTGCATAAAAAACTAAAGAGTTTGAAGGTAGGAACGAAAGATCAAGGCTGAAGGCTATAGACTGAAGACTGAAGGTTACAGGGAGGCGCTTCGCGCTTCATATGAAATAAAAAAGGGCAAGACGTTGCATGCAATGTCTTGCCCTTTTCCTTTAAACCTTCAGTCTTCGGCCTTCAGTCTTCGGCCTTCAGCCTTCGGTCTTTTTCATCTGTTTCGTCATGTCGGAAATTGAAAATTTATTGAAGGGCAGGAAGCCCACGCCCAGGACGATCAAAACAATCATGGACAGGAAGTGATAGACAAGGGCGAAGGAAAAACCTTCCGGTTTGGTAATGCCGAATAGACTCAATCCCAGAATACAGGCATAATGCCAGTTGCCTATAAAGCCCGGTGCGGTAGGGATCGCGATGCCCGCGATCAAAATCACCATGACCACGAAGGCTGCCAGAACCGGTAGGCCAAAGCCGAAGGCCAAAAGAAGAGTATAAATCGCGGCGACATCCACAAGCCAGACCACAGCGGATAAAAATAACAAGGATAGAAGTCTTTTCACGTCGGTGATCACTTGAAATCCATCAATAAAATGGTGGATCACGTTATTGACTTTTTGCGAAAGCTTTCCGGGCAGCAGCCGCAAAATCCGGTCGATGATTTTAACGGCTGTTTCTCTGCGCCAGACTAATCCGATAATACAGGCGATCACCAGTATGGTCACCATAAAAAAAAGGATGCCGGATTTAATCATCCATGACGGTAAATCCTGCAGAATGAGAACAGCAATGGTAATGGTCAGCACAGCAAGGCTGTCCAGCACTCTTTCCACAATAACCGTGCCGAGCGCTGAAGACATTGTAATGGAACTTTTTTTTGCGATCAGATAGGGCCTAGCCAGTTCGCCAATACGGGCCGGAATCGCGGCGATAGCCAGAAAACCGACACTGGTTACGGCAAAGAGGGTAAATTGAGAAATCTTTTCCAGCGGTTGCAGGATAATCCCCCAGCGGTAGGCGCGCAAAGCCTGCATTAAAATGATAAAAAAAAGAGATAAGGCGGCATAACCGAGGTGAATTTTCTTCAGGTGAGCAATGGTTTCATGAAAGTTAATTCCTCGGACCGAGAAGTAAATCAGGACAATGCCAAGCACGATGCCGAAAATGAGTTTCTTATTCATGAGGATGCCAAGCCGGGCCCTTGTTTTAGTTGCGGAAAATTAAATTTTGGCCAGGTGTTCGGCAATTTTGTCGTGGAGAAGTTGGGATGACAGTTTGTTGCCAAGCAGTCCCACGCGAATAGCGACAGAGGTTTGATTTTTTGCCCGATAGGTAATTTCAAACTTCACCTTCTCGTCGTTGATCACCGTCGAGATTTTACCCTGAGCGATTTCTTTTACGGGCTGAACTTCGGTGCCGCGCATATCGGCGACCGTTTTTTCACAAGCGCTCCAGACTTTATCGAAAGAAGTAAAGTAATCTATTTTGAGTTTGCCGTCAATATAAAAATAGGTTCCCGTGCCGGCGCCGACCGCTGCGCCGCCTACGACCAGAGCTGTGGCGCAACCGGAAAAAAGAAAAAGAACAAATAGGCAGATGATGAAACGATATTGATGATTTTTCATATTTGCTCCTCCAGACCATTCGATTTGACTCGTTTTAAACATATTGCTGGGTGGATTGCAACTCTATTATGTCACGATCTGAGCTTTTCAAATTCGTGCAGGAGTTCTTCCTGCTTTTTTGTTAACTCCGTTGGAATCTGCACAAAGACTTCGATGATCTGATCGCCCCGACCGTATCCCTGCAAATGAGCGATTCCTTTGCCTTTGAGACGGAACGTTCGGCCGTTTTGGGTGCCCCTGGGGATTTTAATTTTTTCAGCTTCTTCTAGTGTTGGCACGGCAATGGTACTGCCAAGCGCTGCCTGAACAAAAGATATGGGAACGCGGCAGATAACATCATCACCCGAGCGAACAAAAAAATCATGGTCCTCCACCTGCAAAAAAACATATAAATCACCACTGGGACCGCCTTGATCCCCCGCTTCGCCTTCGCCGCGCAGACGCAGCCGGGAGCCGGTTTCCACACCGGCGGGAATTTTCAATTCGACCGTTTTACGCTGTTGTTCTTTACCCGCGCCGCGGCATGTATGACAGGGTTTGGTGATAAATTTGCCATGACCGTGACAATGGGGGCACGTGGAACTGATGGTGAAAAAACCGCTCGATTGAGTGACCTGGCCTCTTCCGTGACAGGTTGGGCAGGTGGAAGGAGAGGCGCCGGGCGCCGCGCCCGTTCCCTGACATTCATGGCAGGTATAGAGTTTTTCCAGATCGATCGTGGTGGTCAGCCCGAATGCCGCGTCGAGAAAAGATATTTTCAGGTCATAACGCAAATCAGCGCCGGCTCTTGCGGTTTGTCGTGTCCGTCCGCGACCGCGCTGGTGGCCAAAGCCGAATACATCTTCAAAAATGTCGCCGAAATTGGAGAAAACATCGTCAAAACCGCTGAAACCCTGGAAACCGGTGTTGCTTAAACCGGCGTGGCCGTATTGATCATAGATTTCTCTTTTTTGTCTGTCGCTTAAGACTTCGTAGGCTTCGGCGGCTTCCTTGAATTTTTCTTCCGCCTGTTTGTTTCCCGGGTTTTTATCGGGATGGCATTGCATGGCTATTTTCCGGTAATTTTTCTTGAGCTCTTCGTCTGAGGCCGTTTTGCCGACGCCCAGAATTTCGTAATAATCCCTCTTGGTCATGCGCTTTGTTTTACTTCCTCCGCTTTCATCTTAGTCGTAAGCGCGTTTAATAAATTCGCGTTATTGGTTTTCTCCAGGGCGTGCTTTGTAAATAAATATTTTTTAAGTTCGGCGGCCGCTTTGGCGATGTCTTCCCAGTCGGCGTCTCGCAGTTCAACATGCTGTGCCTTGGCCGCGCCTTGAAAAAGGAATGTGTCACCGCTGGCGAATGCGAGATCCTTAATTTTTTGGACGCCGGAATGATGTCCGGCTTTGGCATAGAAGTCCAGAGCATCGGAAAGCGCTCCTGCTTCCAGATATAAATCCCCGTAACTAATTAGTGATGTTGCGGATGTCTTGTCAATATATAATATTTTTTGCTTTAATCGGTAATCCGGCAGTTTTCTTATGCTCAAGGAGTTCCTCCTGAAAAAAATTACGCCGTGTGGACAAACACGGCGTAATGTAATAACGGTTTGGCTTGTGTCAATGGCCCCAAAAACATTATTGTACCAGGCGGGAGAACGCTTCCTCATATTTCGCCTTGGTTTTTTCGATAATGTCCGGTGGTAATTCGGGTGCGGGCGGCTTCTGGTTCCAGTGAAGAGAAAGCAGATAATCACGCAAAAACTGTTTATCAAAACTTCTTTGCGCCCGGCCTTCTTCATATTCATCAGCCGGCCAGAACCGCGACGAATCAGGTGTCAGTAATTCATCGATCAGAATCAATTCTTTACCGATCAAACCAAACTCCATTTTTGTGTCGGCGATGATAATGCCGGTTTTTATGGCGATGGATGCCGCCCGTTCATAGATGGCCAGGGACTTTTTGATAACTTTGTCGGTGAGATCCGTTCCGATAACATCTTCCATCTCGGAATGGGTGATCGGAGAGTCGTGATCGCCTTCCGGCGCTTTGGTCGTCGGCGTGAAAAGCGGTTGGGGCAGTTTACAGGATTCCTTTAATCCCTCCGGCAGTTTGATTCCGGAAATAGATTGGTTGTGGCGGTAGTCATTCCAGCCGGAGCCGGACAGATAGCCCCGCACGATACATTCCACCGGCAGCGGCGTCGCATTTTTAACCAGCATGCTGCGGCCTTCCAGGCTTTCGAAGTAGGGGGCGCATTCCGTGGGAAAATCGGCGGCATCCGTTGATATGATGTGGTTGCCGATAATATCTTCCATCTGATTAAACCAGAAGGCGGACATTTTGTTGAGAATCACGCCTTTACCCGGAATCGGATTGGGCATAATGACATCGAAGGCCGAAATCCGGTCGGTGGCCACAAGAAGTAAATGATCCCTCACGGCATAGAGGTCACGCACTTTGCCGCGGTTGAGGAATTTTAGTTTCGGAAAATTCGTCTGTGAAATGCTTTTTGTCATAGGTCATCTGCTCCTTTAGCGAACTGAGGGGTTATATTTTTTTTCGTGGCCGATGGTGGACGTTGGTGTCCGGCCGTAATTGTGGCCGGGCATAACTTTGGTGTCGTCAGGCAACGTGAACAGTCTGGTCTTAATCGCGTTATACATGGTTTGCCAGGACCCGCCGGGCAAGTCGGTGCGGCCGACGGCTTCCACAAAAAGGGTATCGCCGGTAAAAACATAACCGGCCGTATAAAGACACATGCCGCCGGGCGAGTGGCCGGGTGTGTGGATCACTTTCAGTTCGACATTGCCGACGGAAATCATTTGTCCGTCCTTAACCAGAATATCGGGTGGTGGCGACTGTGTCGCGCCGAACATCCGCAGCATGGCAGCCGGCGTGGAGGTGAGCATGATGGCGTCGTCTTCGTGCACAATGATTTTAGCGCCGGTCAGCTTCTGCATTCCGGCGTTGCCGCCGATGTGATCCACGTGACCGTGTGTATTGACGATGTAGTTGATGCGTAACTTGTTTTTTGCCGCCAAGGCAAGAATCTCATGAGCATTGTCGGCCGGATCAATGACCAGCGCGTCGCCGGTGACGGGATCGCCGACCAGATAGGCAAAAACTGCCATGTGGCCCACCTGTATTTGTTGAATAAACATAACCGCTCCTTTAGAACTTATGGGAGCGTAAACTAGCATGATTGTGCTGAATTCGTCAATTTAAATCCGGCGTCGCAAAACAGCCCCGAAAAAACCATCCGTAGCGTGATGATGGGGGTAAGTTCTGAAAAAACGACTGTCCTTCAGATGACCGGAAATGGCAGGGGAAGGGATCTCGACGGTAAATTGCAGATTATCGGTTAAAAATTGCCGGATCACATCATCATTTTCAGCAGGCAGAATAGAGCAGGTACAATAAATCAGGCGGCCACCTTTTTTAACGGCGGCGGAAGCATTTTGTAAAATCGTATTCTGGGTTTTTGCAAGCGTCGGAATGTCGGTGGATTTCAAACGCCATTTGATTTCCGGATTGCGCCTGAGCGTGCCTGTGCCGGAGCAGGGCGCGTCCACCAGGATGTGATCGAATGCATCTAAGAATCCTTCAGGTAGAATTTGCCCCAAGTCGGCTTGTTTGGATTCGATGACGGAAACACCCATTCTTATCACATCTTTTGTTAATTGCGCGATTTTTCCCGAATCATGGTCCAGTGCCACAATTCTGCCCGTGTTTTTCATCACGGCCGCCAGATGAGTGGTTTTGCCGCCGGAACCCGCGCAGACATCCAGGACGCTTTCACCGCTTCGAGGGTCGACTAAATGTGAAATCAGCTGTGCCGCTTCATCCTGGAGCCGTAAAAGGCCTTCCTTGAAAAAAAATGTTTTTTGAACGGGCCGGGGGGTATCGGATAGGATGATGCCATCGGGTGAAAACCGTGTCGACTCGCAACTGAAATCCTCGCTTTTTAGTTTTTGAATCAGGTCTTCGCGTGAAACTTTCAATGTGTTTACACGGAGAGTCAGAGGTGGCAATTCATTGTTGGCTTGACATAACGCTATTGTTTCTTCCTGGCCGAAAATATTGAGCCAAATTTTGACCAGCCATGGCGGATGGGAATAAAACGCCGCGATATGTTCCGCCGGATTTTTCTCTAAAGAAGGGAAATAAATTTTATCCGTGTTGCGCAGATAGCTTCGCAACACGGCATTGACTAATCCGCCGGCCCCCGGATTGATGCATTTGGCGATCTTGACCGCTTCATCCACCACGGCGAAGGCCGGCAGCCGGTCGCTGAATTTAAGCTGATACAGGCCGGTGCGCAGGATATTTTTAACGCCGTCTTCCATTTTGACAAAATCGCCGCGATACAGCTGGGTGAGTATGCAGTCCAGATGTCCCTGCATGCGCAGGGCGCCATATACCAGATGCGTCAACAGCCTTCCGTCGGCAGTCCCGGAAAGATGCTGCTCGTCCAGACACGTATCCAGCAAGTCTCCGGCAAAAGACTGACTCTGTGAAACCGAACTTAAAATATCCACCGCCTCATGACGAATTGTTTTTTTCATGTTAAACCTTTAGTCTATAGCTCATGGTTGATAGCCTTTAGTCCGGCATGCGCCGGATTACGCGCTTCGCACTCCACCTTCAGCCTAATAAGCTTCCCTCTTTAATCCGGTGCCCGCGCAGAAAGTCGCCAATCAGCATTCTCTTTTTTCCGGCTAACTGGACGTCTTTCAAAATGACATGGCCGTCAGCAGCTGCAATCGGCAGACCTGATGCGCTGGGGGTGCCGATTGCGCCGGGGTGCTGGATGATTTCCCCAGGCAGAGCATCCGCCGAAAAAATTTTGAGTGCTTGCCCTTCCAAAGATGCATAGGCCGCGGGCGTTGGGCTCAGGCCGCGGATAAGATTAACGATGTTCGTTACACTGTCGTGCCAGTTGATTCTGCCTGTTTCCTTGGTCAGTCGAGGGGCGAAGGTGACCTGGTTTGTGTCTTGAGGTTGTCGGCAGGCAATGCCGTTTGCCACTTGGTCGATGGTTTGAAGAAGCAGTTCAGCACCCAGTTTAGCCAAACGATCATGCAACTGACCGAAGTTTTCATCGGCGGCGAGCGGCGTTTCCTCCTGTGCCAGAATATCGCCGGAATCCATTCCTTCATCCATGAGCATAATCGTCATGCCGGTTTTCATTTCTCCGCGAATGATGCTCCAGTTGAGCGGCGCTGCGCCCCTGTATTTGGGCAAAAGTGACGGGTGGATGTTGAGGCATCCCCGCTTCGGGAAATTGATGATTGCTTGAGGAAGAATCTGGCCGAAAGCCGCTACGACAATCATATCGGGACTGAGCGAATAGAGCGCTTCCAGAAAAGCCGGATCGTTCACTTTCGACGGCTGTAAAACCGGCAGGCCGAATTCTTGCGCCAGAATCTTTACCGGCGGGGCGACCTCTTTTTGCCCTCGTCCCGCGGGACGATCCGGCTTTGTCACGACCGCGATAATCGGGTAATGACTATTATGCAGCATTTCCAGGGCGGGGAGGGCGAAAGCCGGTGTGCCCATAAAGAGAATGCGTAGTTTGGTCATTATGTTACGTCCTTGTCAATTTTCTTAATCTATATGGAAATAACAAGAATGTGTCAAGAATTACCCGTGACTGGTGGTTTTTTGATAAATTCCTGTTGTCAATTTCGGTTTCATGTTTTATATTAAAAATAAAGAGCATAACACCACGCTACGATAAGTGGATTTTTTCACGAAAGGAGATGAAGCATGAAGACATACGCCATTAAGTATGTAGAGTTGGCCGAGCAGCACGCGGAGAAGATGGCTAAACGATGGGCAATGGATGTGCAAAACAATGTCAGAACAAAAAAATATAAGGAGCGGGATGAAGAGAGCATAATCAATCAAGGTGTAAAATTTTATAAGAATTTCAGTGAAATGTTTGCCGATGAAAAAATCGGCGAAGGCGCATTGAAATATTTCCGTACTTACACTCAGGAAAGTTTCGCTATGGGCATTCCCATGGATGAGGCGGTCTACGCACTTATTCTCTTGAGAAGGCATATCTGGTTATATGCTGAGTTCCAGACGATCTTCAGCTCCGGTATCGACCAGCGGCAGGCCCTGGACACCTTAAGCCGAACCATTTTGCTTTTTGATTATGCGGTGTATGAGGTGACTAAGGAATACCAGGAATTGATGAAAAAAGGAAAAGGCAAGAAATAAATTCCGTTACCCTATAAGCTCAAGCATTGGAGAAAGGAGCATCGTATATGGTAGAGTCGATTAAGCTGTTGGACGTACTGGAAGCCAACATTGATGAAATAGCGGGGAATTGGGCCGCCGATGTCAAGAAAAACAAAAGAACCGTTCATTATAAGGATATTTCCGATGAGAAGCTGGTGCTTCAGGCCATCAAATTTTACAGCCAGTTGAGAAACATGCTGGTTGTTCCCAACCGTTATGACAAAGCGCAGGAGTTTTTCATGCATTACGCGAGAACATGTTATGAAAATGGCGTTCCGTTGCATGAATCCATTTATGCCTTAAACATGATGCGCCGCCACATGTGGCTGTACGCGGAATTTCAGGCGATTTTTATTAACGCGATTGAGCACCATCAGGCGATTGACTCCGTGATGAGAATTATGCTTCTGATTGATCACGCTGTATATGAAATCACACAATACTATCAGGACCGTATCCGTCTGGAGGCGAAAAAATAATAGTTTAAGTGATTGGTTAAAAAGATTGATGCAAGACAACGGCAGGATAATCCTGCCGTTGTCTTATTGTAATAAACAACAGGGGCGAAATATCATCAAGCGGATTAAAAATAGATTTTTAATGCTGCCGCGGGATTTCCGTTTATTTCTGGCCGCTACATTTGTATTTGGATTTTCCCAGAGCATTGTCGATTCCACCTTTAATAATTTCCTCAACGAGACATTTTTTATCAGTGACTGGCAGCGGGGTTTTTTAGAATTGCCCAGAGAATTGCCCGGATTTCTGGTCGTCTTTTTCGCTGCGCTTTTCTTTTTTCTGTGTTCGCGAAGGCTGGCGTTTCTTGCCAATCTGCTGTGCGCGTTCGGCATCCTGCTGATCGGTTTTGCTTCGCCCGGTTTTTCGGTGATGTTGATCTGGCTATTTATCTTCAGCATTGGCCAGCATTTGTTCATCCCGCTCAATCAGAGTATCGGCATGGAACTGGCCCACGAAGATCAAAAAGGCCGGAGGCTGGGGCAGTTCAGCGCTGTGGCCAATCTGGCGATGATTCTCGGCAGTTTTTGTATCTTTATGGGTTTTAAGTTTTTCAATCTTACTTTTCAGATTTCATATATCTTTGCATTTCTCGGATTTCTGACCGTCTCGGTTTTGCTTTACCTGATGACAAAGGACGAGCCTTATTCCGCCCGCACTAAATTTCAGCTTCGGAAAGAGTACAAACTTTTTTACTGGCTCAATATTTTATACGGAACACGCAAACAGATTTTCCTAACCTTTGCGCCCTGGGTACTGGTGACGGTATTCCGTCAGAAGACACAGGTTCTCGCAACCCTTCTGGCAGCAGGCGGACTGATCGGTATATTTTTCAAGCCCATGCTGGGGAAAGCCATTGATAAATTGGGTGAAAGATTTATTCTGACGGCAGAGGCAGTCGTTCTTGTTTTTGTCTGCATCGGTTACGGTTTTGCCAGAGAAGTATTTACGGAAACGGCAGCCCTCATCATCGCTTGTGTCTGTTAT
>JANYAF010000125.1 GCA_025355175.1 Deltaproteobacteria bacterium
AAGTAATTGATTTTGCCAAGACTTAAACCCAGTGAAAACGATAGATCCCTCTGCGTTATTTGCGGTTTTTCATTTACTGCCCGCATTAGCACAAGCATTTCTTCTATCTCTATTTTGTTATTTTTTCGTGTAGGCATAAATAAAATAGTCCGTTCACGGAATGAACATGATATTTAATAATGAAATTAAAAGGCGATGTCAAGGAATAAGATAACAAAGTTTTAAGATTTAAGTTTTAAGTAATTAAGGGCGATGGGGCAAACTGTAGGGCGCGGGCCCCGAGCGCGCCGTTTATCGGACTATTCAGAGAACAGTCCCTACGAGGTCTTCTGCATAAAGTGCCAGGCATCGGCGCACATGGCGTCGAGGTCGCGGATGGTCTGCCAATTCAGAAGGCGGTGAGCCCGCGACGCATCGGCATAAGAGATGCCGACATCACCGGGGCGACGGCTGGTGATCCGGTAGGGGATCTGCCGGTTCGTAGCCTTCTCGAAGGCCCGAACGACCTCCAGAACGCTGTAACCGCGGCCGGCGCCGAGGTTGACGATCAGAGGCCCCGGCTCGAAGGCGCCGTCGCTGGTCCCCGCATGTTGGCTTTCGAGGTATTTGAGCGCCGCCACGTGTCCCTCGGCCAGATCCATCACATGGATGTAGTCCCGGACACCCGTGCCATCCGGCGTCGGATAGTCATCGCCGAAGACGTTCAGGTATTCCAGCGTCCCTGCGGCGACGCGACTCACATAGGGCATCAGGTTATTGGGAATGCCTTGCGGCGTTTCGCCAATGAGGCCGCTTTCATGGGCGCCGACGGGGTTAAAATATCGCAGGAGAGCAATTTTCCAGCCCGGATCGGCGACGAAAAGATCGCCCAGGATCTGTTCGATCATCAGCTTGCTCCGACCATAGGGATTGGTCGGCGCCAGGGGAAAATCCTCGCGTATGGGGACGGACGGGGGATCGCCATAAACTGTAGCAGAAGAGCTGAAGATCAGCGTTTTCACCTGATGCGCGGCCATGACCCGGCAGAGAACCAGAGTGCTGTTGATATTGTTGTCATAATAGCGCAGGGGCTCCGCAACGGATTCGCCGACGGCCTTGAGTCCCGCGAAATGGATGACGGCATCGATCGCGTGCGCTTTAAAAATCGCGGTCAGAACGGCCTCATTCCGGACATCCTCCGGATAGAATGCGGGGCGTCGGCCCGTGATGGCCTCGATCCGGTTCACGACGGAGACGTCGCTATTGCTGAGATTGTCCACGATCACGGGCGTAAAGCCTGCTTCCATAAGGGCGACGACGGCATGACTGCCGATGAAGCCCGCACCACCTGTTACAAGAATATTTGAGTTCTGGGTCATAAAGTTCCTTAGAAAAAGTAATTAAGATTTAAGTAATTAAGTAATTAAGTTTTAAGTAATTAAGTAATTAAGTTTTAAGTATTAAGTAATTAAGTAATTAAGTATTAAGTAGTTAAGATTTAAGACCATCTGTTATTTAAGATTTAGGTTTTGGGGCTATGGATTTTATTAGGCCCTGAAGCATGGATGATATTTCTTTCAGTTCGGCAACGAGGTCTGTGGCTTGGGTGTTTTGGTAAATGCCGATTTGCCGGGCAATGTAAACTTGCGTGCGCAGTTCGGCGGCTGATCCCTTGGCAATGTGCAAAAAACGAATGTATTCGGCGCTGCTATTTCTTTCGGCCCCCTCAGCAATATTGGAAGCTATGGAAACGGCCGACCGGGTCATCTGGTCCTTCAATCCATAATCACGACAATTCCGCAAACTTTCATATACCCCCACTGCCAAAAGGCAAGCGCGCTTCCAAACATCCAACTCCTCAAAAGAATTATACCCCATATCCACCCACTTAAATCTTAATTACTTAAATCTTAAATCTTAAATCTTAAATCTTAATTACTTAACTACTTCTTTAAACCGCGTGCCGTTGGCGTCTTTGGCTGAAAGGATGGGTGGGTTTTGCAAGGGCCATTTTATGGCCAGGTCGGGGTCGTTCCAGATTATCGCCCGTTCGTGTTGTGACGCCCAGTAGTCTGTGGTCTTGTAGAGAAACTCTGCAACGTCGGAGAGCACCAGAAATCCGTGAGCAAATCCTTGGGGAATCCACATCTGGCGATGATTGTCTTCGGAAAGCTCAAATCCCACCCACCGGCCGAAGGTCGGAGAGGACTGGCGAATGTCCACGGCTACGTCAAACACCGCACCGCGAATGACGCGGACCAGTTTTCCCTGGGGCTGCTGAATCTGGTAGTGCAGGCCGCGCAAAACGTTTTTTTCAGAACGGGAATGATTGTCCTGAACAAAAGTTGTTTGCAATCCGGTTTTCTCCTGCCAGATTTTCTGGTTGAAGCTTTCATAGAAAAATCCCCGCGCGTCACCAAATACACGAGGCTCCATAATCAGGACATCCGGGAGATCGGTCTTGATAATATTCATAGCTTAGCTCCTGGCTCATAGCTCGTAGCTCATAGGTTATGGGGTGTAGTTCTTTCTTTCAGGGTTCTTTCCAGATAGTCCCGATAAGACGATTTGGGCGTCTCCTCAATCACTTGCTTCATTTTTGTTTTATCCACAAATCCCATGCGAAAAGCAATTTCTTCCAGGCAGGCAATCTTCAATCCCTGGCGAGCCTCCAGCGTACCGATGAAGTGGCTGGCCTCCAAAAGGCTGGTGTGCGTGCCCGTGTCCAGCCAGGCGATGCCGCGTCCCAATGGAACCACATGCATCCCGTCACGCCGCAAATATTCCATGTTGACGTCGGTAATTTCCAGTTCACCTCTGGCCGACGGTTTCATGGATTTGGCGATTTGAGTGATGGATTGGTCATAAAGATACAGCCCGGGAACGGCGTAGTTGGATTTCGGTTTCGAAGGTTTCTCTTCGATGCTGATGGCTTTTCCCATAGCGTCAAATTCCACCACGCCGTAGCGTTCCGGATCGTTGACGTAGTAACCGAAGATGACGGCGCCTTCTTTAAATTCTTTCACGATTTTATTGAGATCCATATTGCCGTAGAAAATGTTGTCTCCTAAAATCAAACACACGGCCTCGCCCGCGATAAATTCTTCGCCGACCAGAAACGCCTGGGCAATCCCCTTGGGTTCGGGCTGAACTTTATAAGAAAGTTTTATCCCCCAGCGGCTACCATCACCCAGCAGGGCTTCAAAACGGGGGGTATCCTGCGGCGTGGAGATAATGAGAATGTCCTGAATCCCCGCCATCATGAGCGTGGCGAGAGGATAGTAGATCATGGGTTTATCATAAACCGGCTGCAATTGTTTGCTGGCCACCAGCGTCAAGGGATAGAGTCTGCTCCCCGCGCCGCCGGCCAGAATGATGCCTTTATTAATTCCCATCATATAAAGCCTTTCAGGAAGTTTTAAGATTTAAGTTTTAAGTATTAAGTTCAACCCCTTCGGGGTTATTACGTAACACCTAAAATAATCTTTTCTTAATTACTTAAATCTTAATTACTTAATTACTTAATTACTTAAATCTTAATTACTTAATTACTTAATTACTTAATTACTTAATTACTTAAATCTTAATTACTTAAATCTTAAATCTTAAAACTTTTTTATTTCTTCCCATACATCTTTTCGTAGTACTCCCGATAGCTGCCATCGGTGACGGAGGCGATCCACACTTTATTGTTCAGATACCATTCCACAGTCCGGCGCATACCGTCGGCAAAATTTACTTTGGGTTTCCATCCCAGTTGGGTGCGAATCTTCGTGGCGTCAATGGCATATCGGCGATCGTGTCCGGCGCGGTCTTTGACGTAGGTGATCAGGGTTCGTCTGTTTTTACCGTCGGGTAGCAAGCCGACTTTTTCATCCAGAATATCACAGATGGTGTGGACGATTTCGATGTTCTGCTTTTCGCTGTTTCCGCCGATGTTGTAGGTCTCACCGACTATCCCGTTTTGGAGGACGGTCAGAATGGCTTCACAGTGATCGATAACATAAAGCCAGTCGCGAACATTTTTGCCGTCGCCATACACCGGCAGGGAGCGTCCCCCGAGGGCGTTGTTAACAATTAAGGGAATAAGCTTTTCCGGAAACTGATAAGGACCATAGTTGTTGGAACAGTTGGTGATCAGTACCGGCAGGCCATAGGTATGAAAATACGCGCTGACCAGGTGATCGGAGGACGCCTTGCTCGCGGAATAAGGCGACCGGGGATCATAAGATGTGGTCTCTTGAAAAGCGCCGGTTTGGCCAAGAGAACCGTAAACCTCATCCGTGCTGACATGCAGAAAACGGCAGCCTGTTCCGGAGGCCTTGCCGGTTGCGTCTTTCAGCCAGGCCTCACGCGCCGCTTCGAGCAAATTGAATGTTCCCATAATATTGGTTTGGACAAATTCAGCCGGGCCGGTAATGCTGCGGTCCACATGGGATTCGGCGGCAAAATGGATAACGGTGTCTATTTGCTCCTCGGCAAAAATCTTTCCGACCAAGTCATTGTCGCAAATATCGCCCTTCACAAAGCGATACCGGGGATTATTTTCAACGTCCGTTAAATTGCCGGGATTGCCGGCATAGGTCAGCTTATCCAGATTAATCAGGCGATAATCGGGATAATGTTTAAGGGTATGGCGGATAAAGTTGGAGCCGATAAAGCCGCATCCACCGGTGATCAGTACTCTTTTCATATTGGATACTCCACTATTCACAATCAACTATGAGCCATGAGCTATTTACAGAACGCTTTCATTTTCCTGCGGTGTAAACTCGGGCACAATTTCCTTGAGTTTTCTTTTAATGCCTTTTGCATCGTGACGCGCTGCTACCTTCACCAGTTCACTAATTTCACGATAAAGATGTTCTTTGGCTTCCTCTGGATTGCCCACGCCGTTGAAACAACTTTTGGAACGCAGGACCATGACCTTTTCGTGGCTGGTGGGCAGAATATCTTCGCCCACGGCGATCAGTTCTTCGTATAGTTTTTCACCATCCCGCAACCCGGTAAAAACAATTTTGATGTCCACATCCGGCTCTTTTCCAGAAAGGCGGATCAAGTCCCGCGCCATATCGACGATTTTGACGGGTGTGCCCATTCTCAAAATAAAGATTTCGCCGCCCTCTCCCATCGTGCCGGCCTGCAGGATCATCTGCGAGGCTTCGGGTATGGTCATGAAAAAACGGTTCACCTCCGGATGCGTGACGGTCACCGGCCCGCCCTGCTCGATCTGATGGCGGAAAAAGGGAATGACGGAACCGGACGAACCGACCACGTTGCCAAACCTCACGGCCATAAATCGGGTGCCGTTTCCCTGCTGGCATTGCATAATCAATTCCGTCACCCGCTTGCTGGCGCCCATGACGTTGGTCGGACAAACAGCCTTATCCGTCGAAACCAGAACGAATCGATCCACGTGATACTTAACGGCCATCTCCATGATCACACGGCTGCCGATAATATTATTGTAAACAGCCTGCCAGGGATTTTTTTCCATCATGGGCACATGCTTAAAAGCCGCCGCATGAAACACGACGTCGGGTTTATATTTTGTAAACAGGTCATTCATGAGCGCTTTATCCTGCACCCATCCCAAAATGGGTACAGTCTGGCGGCCGTAACCGGTATTTTGTGTTTCCATTTGAATATGGAATAGATTGGCCTCGTGCCCATCCAGCAGGATGAGTTTGTGGGGCTGATATTTAATGACCTGCCTGCATAATTCGGAACCAATGGAACCGCCGCAACCTGTAATCAAAATGGTTTTGTCATCAAGATAACCACGGATACCTTTCGTATCGAGCTGGACCGGCGACCGCCCCAGCAGATCTTCGTAGCTGATGTCCCGAAGCAGTTTCACACTGACCCGGCCGCCAATCAGATCACCGATGCCGGGCAATATTTTATAATCGGCCTTGCTTTGTTGACAGACGTCCACAATCCGCCTGATTTGATCGCCTCGGGCGGAAGGAACCGCGATAAGGATTTGCTGAATATTTTCATCCTTTAAAATCGCCGGCAGACCCTCCAGATCCCCCAATACCGGAATCCCATGAATGGTTCGCCTCTGTTTGCTCGGATCGTCATCAACAAAGCCAACCACATGATAATGCAGGGTGTCGTTTTCCATGATTTCCCGCAATATCTTTTCGCCGGCCTGGCCGGCGCCGATGATCAGAACCCTCTTCCGCTGGCCATTAACCGGTCGATGACCATTTGTCATGGCATTCATCCGCACAGCATAGAAACTACGGATAACCATGCGGATGCCACCCGTCAGAAAAAAGGTGATAAGGCCGTCGGCAATAAAAACACCGCGGGAATATCCCTGGAAATGGTCGGTGAACAGTATAATCAGCATAATGAGCGCCGTTGATAAGAAAACGGCCCGAGCTAAAAGCCAGAAGTCCCGCACGCCGGTGAAACGCCACAAACCTCTGTAAAGCCCGCCAAAAAGGAAGATAATCATTTTCAGGGGCACGATCCAGAAAAGCAGCCTGGAGATTTGCCCGATGTCAATATGGGCAAAAATAAACTCAAAACGAATGAGATAGGATGAACAAAGAGCTACAATGAAAAGAAATATATCCACCAAAATCATCAAATAGAATTTTGGATTTTTTATCTGAGGATTTACCTCCATGGTAACATAACTCCCTTACTCTGAAAACTTTAAAAGCTATTTCTTATGGCATGTTTAGATCGAAAAAGAAAGATCGATTTGAGATCTGCAAACCAGGTCTCGATTTTTCAAACGCCTTTGATGCTGTACCAGAGCCGGCCGACATACTCTTTAAAAATAAGCGTGTTGTTTAAAAGCCATTGCGATTGCGGAATAAACCGGACGGCGGGAGTGCCTTGAGGCGAGGCGTAAAGATAGCTTGCCGGCAGGGGCAGCACATTGCTGAAAAATTTTCGAAATTCTATTTCGCTTCGTTTCATGTGAAAGGCAGACGTCACCAACCCAATCTTGATGCCTTTATCGACAAACATTTTATTGAACTCCACCGCGTGTTCATGTGTGTTTTTCGATTTGGCTTCGATGCGGATTCTCTCCCTGGGTACACCGAAGGCTTCGGCCATTTGCGCCATCAGCGCCGCTTCGGTTATTTTACTGTCACCCTTCCCGGAACAAACAAAATATTTGGCGTTGTATTCCTTATACATTCGAACAGCGTGAACCAGCCTGACGGTGGTTGCCTCGCCGGGAAATGTTTTGTTGAGGGTTTGGATATCATAGAGGCCCCCGCCCAATACTACGATAACATCAAATGTAATTTTTTCTCCGACCGGACGGATATTGATATAATCTTTCTCCAGTTTATAACTCAGATAGTTGGATACCGGCGCAATACTGAATCCGTAAAGCAAAACCATGGTCAGGAATAAAAACAGAATACCGCTCTTTTTTTTGCCGCCAGTCAGGCAGATGAAAAAAGAAATGAGAAGAAGAATAAAAATGACAAAGATGGGGTCAACAAATGATTTGAATACGTTGTAAATTTGCTCCATGATTTAGCTGCTCCTAAAAAATAGCTCGCGGCTCGTAGCTGATAGCTGGTGGCTCATGGTTCGTTAAACACAGATTTTTTTCCCCATCGCCTCTTGCTCCTTGCCTCTTGCCTCGTCCCTGCTTACAGCTCCGCTCTTTCGGTTACATAAATCCCGCTATTGATCCGGGCCAGTGTTAATTATACGAAATATTATTCATAATGTCAACGATTATCAGGACAGCATTCGATTTGCACTGTTTTATCGGCTACAGAAATGCCATTGGATGATTTGTACATAGACACTCAATTTTTTCCGCAGGCCACCTGCCAAACCCAGCGTGAACAAAACACCGACGGAACTGAGCAGCGTATTGGCCAGCAAACGCAGAAAAATAACAGCCGCCGCGGCCCGGTAGTACGCGCCACCATGCCATTTGCGTAAAAATTGGTAACGAGACCGGTAAAATTCTATCCGCGATTGCGCACGGTGGCCGATACTCTGGCCCTGAAGATGATAAATCAAAGCGTCAGGCACCTGATAAACCCGCCAGTCCTTGCGCCGCATCGCATAAGCCATGTCCGTCTCTTCAAAAAAGAAAAAGTACCGCTCATCAAAAAAAGACACCGCATCCAACGCAATTTTGCGAATCATCATGCAGGCGCCAATGGCCGAATCCACTTCCAGTGGCTCGATATGCTCATATCTTTTGCTGGGATAGCGGTAGGGAAAAAGGTATTCCAGAAGCGAGGTGTTAGTGCAAAGCGTAAGCAGGGTCGGAAACGAGGCGATGGAATTTTGCTTACTGCCGTCGGCATTCAGTAACTGGCCGCAGACAATGGCTGCACGGGGAGTGGCTTCGGCGAACGTCCACATTTTTTTTACCGCCCCGGCCGTCAGGACGGCGTCCGTATTAATCAGCAGGGCGTACTGGCCCTGCATGACGGCAAAACCCTGATTATTGGCGGCGCCGAATCCGCGATTTTCCTTATTGGCAATGGCTTTGACCTGCGGATATTTTGCCGCAAGCATGGCCGTCGATCCGTCGGAGGACGCATTATCCACGACGATAATCTCGTACGTCAGCGCTTCGCTGGTTTTAATAATGGAATTTAGACAGTCTTGCAGAAGGTCTTTGGTGTTCCAGTTGACGATAATGAATGAAATATCCATTTCCCATCACTTTTCGGACAAGCGTCTTTCCCATCGCTTGGCATGCTTTAAAAAAACATACCCGGCGGAATTTACCGCAATAACGAATCCGGGAACGCCGTCCAAAAAACCGAGTTTCCAGAGATAACATTCGACAAATTTCCCCAAGGCGTGAAACAGTCCGGCCACAACAAACCAGCCGCTCCTGGAATGTCCCTGCCGCGCATAGACCTCCGAGAAGCTGTTCATTGTGACCACCTGATCGGAGATGCTCCGATAAACATAATGAAGAAAAGGATGGGTCAGGTTTCCGACACGGCCTGCCACAACCAGTTTATCATGAGGATTCACGCCCTGCCAGGTCCCTCTGCCCCTGCGCACCAAACGCACTTTACGGTCCGGATACCAGCCGCCATGCCTGATCCAGCGCCCCAGATACCGGGACAATCTGGGCATGGAAAAACCGCCAACATCCGGCCCGGCGGCATCCACCACCCTGAGTATTTCCGCCGCCAGCGCTTCCGGCACTTCCTCATCCGCGTCCAGACAAAGAATCCATTCATGCGCGGTCGCCTCCAGCGCAAATTGTTTCTGGGCGACATATCCCGGCCACTTATTGAAAATGACTTTGGCGCCGGCGTTTTGACAGATCGCCTGCGTGCCGTCACGACTTCCGGAATCCACAACAACGATCTCATCGGCGAAGTTCAAGCTTTTGAGCAATCCCCCGATACGATCGGCCTCATCTTGTGCGATAATGGCAATGCTGATTTTTTGTTTTTTCAAATTATTATACTTTATGCTTGGCGATATCGTAAAAAGCCGCCGCCACCTGTCATTCCCGAAGATGGTTTAGTCGGATGCGCCGGAAAATATTCCGCTGAGTATACTGGAAACTTTGTAGCAGACCTGATCATACATTTCAAGTGTTTGCTAACCGCCGGCAGTCAAATTCTCCGGCCATCGGGTTTTCTAAAATTCCGATTATTTCCTTCCACCTGTTTTTCAACCGCCGCGATGCGCGGCAAAATGTTTGCAATTAACGATGGGGTGTGTAAAGATCTTGACCATTCTGCACGAAGGTGGATGTGATAAAATCAGATGACAGATCGGCCATCACAGCAAAATAAAATTCGCCTTTTTCAACAAAAGGTATTGATTATCAAGTTGCAGTACGTGGGGGACACGTTGGGTGTTATTCCCGTCGTCGCCAATTTGAAACGTCATGCTCCGGGTCTGACCGTTGATGTGCTGATTCATCAGGAATGCGCCCAGCTGATTGCTCATCACGCGGATATCAACAAAGTATGGGTGTATGACCGTGAGGAAGCCAAGAAAAGCTTTTTTTCGGCAATCACCTATCACCTGCCTCTGATCATGAAACTGAGGCGGGAAAAATATGATATCGTTATTGCCCTAACCCAGGGAGACAGAGCTTTTTTCCTATCGCTCGCCTCGGGCGCACCCCTGCGCCTCACCTATAACACAAATACTCTATTAGCCAGGATGATGAATGCTTTTGCGATTGAGCAAACCGGGCGCAGGCATTTTATCGAGGTGGATGTAGACATCCTGAACTACTTTGGCATTGAAAACCGGAATATCCAATTGATGATTCCCACCCCCGAAAACATCCGTGCAAAAATCAGAGGCTGGCTGGCTCCTGTGACGGTTCCGGGAGTGATGATCGTGGCGATCCATCCGGGCGCGAGAAAAAAAATGAGACAATGGAGGCCTGACCGCTATGCGCAAATCGCGTATCGTCTGCATGAGCAGTATGGGGCTTCGGTCATTCTTCTGGGCGGCCCTGGAGAAGAACAACTACTTTTTGAGATTGAAAGCAGGATGGGTTTTGCCGCCGTGCTGAAGTCCTGTAATTTATCACTGATTGACATGGCGGCCGTCTTCAGCGAATGTCATCTTTTTATCGGCAATGATTCGGGACCGGGACACATCGCGGCGGCCGTTGGTTGCCCCACGTTGAGTCTTTTCGGGCCGAACTATCCGGTCATTTGCCGCCCCTATATTGCTACGGGCGAAGTGATCTTTAAAAACCTGGACTGCTGCGGTTGCCGTCAGGAGGAACACTTATGCATCCGTCCTGAAAACACCTGCATGGACCTGATTGAGGTGGATGAAGTCTGGCTTAAAGTAAAAATGATGCTGGCCAAAACTAAGAGAATCACCGGTTGACATTATCAGAGGGTTGACCCTCGATAGCTTGAGCCTCATCAATGAACTACCCCGCAGCAAGCTACGGGGTATCAAAACCGAACAACTCGAGCTGCTGACTATGCAATTTCTTATATTCCTTTTCCCGTCCTTGCTTCTTCACGTATTCCGTAATGCTTTTCTCATTGCCAAATTGCCCAAC
>JANYAF010000160.1 GCA_025355175.1 Deltaproteobacteria bacterium
GTGCATTCCGACAATATTTTCGGCGTTCAATTCCATCCGGAAAAGAGCCATCAATGGGGCATTCAGCTTCTAAAAAATTTTGCGGAAATATAATCCATGCTGCGACCGAGAATTATTCCCTGTCTGCTCGTAAGAAATAAAGGGCTCGTCAAAACCGTCAATTTCAAGGACGGGAAGTATCTGGGCGATCCCATCAATGCGGTGCGGATTTTCAATGAGAAGGAAGTGGACGAACTGATGGTTCTGGACATCGATGCGTCCGCTCACCGGATGGAACCGGATTTCAAAATGATTGAAGATCTGGCTGCCGAATGCCGCATGCCCCTGAGCTACGGCGGTGGCGTAAAGACGGTGGAACATGCCCAAAGAATTATCAGCCTGGGCGTGGAAAAAGTGGCGATCGGCTCCGCCGCCGTCGATAATCCCAAACTGGTTTCGCAAATTGCCCGGGAGGCCGGTTCTCAGAGCACGGTTGCAGTCATCGATGTCAGGAAAAAGTTGTTGGGCGGGAAATACGAAGTTCGAACGCATAACGGGAAGAAGAGTGCGGAGAAGAATCCGGTGGAATTTGCGCGTGAACTGGAGGGCTGCGGCGTCGGCGAGATCGTGATTAACTCTATTGATCACGACGGCGTGATGAAGGGCTACGATCTTACGCTGGTCGATAAAATTCGTAAAGCCGTCACCGTTCCGCTGACGGTGTTGGGAGGAGCGGGATCGCTTGATGATATAGCAAAGCTAATCGAAAAGTACGGGATCATCGGCGCAGCCGCGGGCAGCCTGTTTGTCTTCAAAGGCATTTACAGAGCGGTTCTGATCAATTACCCCAACCGGATGGAGAAAGACGCGCTCATCGAAAAGCATTTTAACCTATCAGCAAATTGAGGTCTGAATCATGTTCAACAACAAAGTCATCCTGATCACTGGCGGAACGGGTTCTTTTGGCAACGCCGTTTTGCATCGTTTCCTGGATACGGACATAAAAGAGATCCGGATTTTCTCGCGCGATGAAAAAAAACAGGATGAGATGCGCAATGCGCTGAGAAATCCCAAAGTTAAATTTTACCTCGGAAACGTCAGGGATTATGACAGCATCCTGGGGGCGATGATTGACGTCGACTTGGTTTTCCATGCGGCAGCGCTCAAGCAGGTGCCGTCCTGTGAATTTTTCCCGTTGGAAGCCATCCGTACGAACAGTCTGGGGGCGGAGAACGTCATGAAAGCGGCCCGGGCCTGCGCTGTGAGGAACATGATTGTTCTCAGCACGGATAAGGCGGTCTATCCCATCAATGCTATGGGCATGTCCAAGGCGCTCATGGAAAAACTGATGATCGCCCAGGCGCGTTCCTGCGGGGCCTCCGGAACGGTGTTCTGCGGCACGCGTTACGGCAACGTCATGGGATCGCGCGGCTCCGTCATTCCCCTTTTTGTCCATCAGATCCTCGCCGGGGAGCCGATAACGATTACCGATCCGAATATGACCCGCTTTATGATGTCTATTAATGACGCGGTTGATCTTGTGAACTATGCATTTGAAAATGGGCGGCCGGGGGATATTTTCGTTCAGAAGGCACCCGCAGCGACCATTGAAACGCTGGCCAGAGCCCTGAAGAAGCTGTTCAAAGGCAAAAATGAAATCCGGATCATCGGCACCCGGCATGGAGAAAAACTTTACGAAACATTATTGACGCGTGAAGAAATGGCCCGTGCGGAAGATATCAGCGGTTATTACCGGATCCCGGCCGATGTTCGGGATTTAAATTACTCCTTGTATTTTACGGAAGGAGAGACCAAGGTTTCCAGCCAGGAAGATTACAACTCGCATAACACCCGCCGCCTTGATGAAGACGAACTGATCGACGTGCTGCTGAAACTCGAATTTGTCCAGCATGCGCTGAAAACGGGGAAAATAGTCTTGTAATTTCCAAAGAACGATGGGGAACTCTCCATGTTGGCACCACAGATTGCAGCGAGAAAAATAAGATGAAACGAATTCTGATTTTAGGGTCTATCGGAATGGCCGGACATTTGATTGCCCTTTATTTTAAAGAAAGGGGCTACGATGTCGTGGCCTATTCAGTGGCCCCTTTCCCCTATTGTGAAAATATCATCGGCAATGCCCTGGAAACGGAAGGTTTTAAAAGTATGCTGCTCGGGAGGAAATATGATGCGGTCGTCAACTGCATAGGCATATTGAACCAGGCAGCGGATGATAACCGTTCGGCCGCAGTTTATTTAAACAGTTATTTGCCGCATCTGATCGCCGACACTCTGAAGGCGGAGAAGACCAAATTGATACACATGAGCACCGACTGCGTATTTGCCGGTAATACCGGCCCCTATCATGAAAAGAGCCTGCGCGACGGCACAACGTTTTATGACCGCACCAAGGCATTGGGTGAAGTGGAAGATGATAAGAATCTGACCTTCCGCAATTCGATTGTGGGGCCGGACATGAATGAAAACGGGATCGGTCTTTTTAACTGGTTCATGAAACAAAGAGGGACGATCAAAGGATTTACCGGGGCCATGTGGACGGGCGTCACGACGCTCACGCTCGCCAAAGCCATGGAAAGGGCGCTCCAGGAGAATCTAAGCGGATTGTATAATCTGGTGAACAATGAAACGATCTCCAAATATGATTTGCTGGTTTACTTTAATAAGACTTTTCGGAATAACAGTCTGACCATCCTCAAAAGCGACGATGTGGCGCTGGACAAATCGTTGAGAAATACACGGAAGGATTTTTCTTTTGCAGTTCCCTCTTATGAGCAGATGGTTCAGGAAATGAAAGGATGGGTGGACGCCCATCCCGGTCTTTACCCCCATTATGAGTGATGGACTAAGATGACACAGAAAAAATTGATGACCATCGTCGGCACCCGTCCGGAAATCATCAAATTGAGCCGGGTGATTTACGAACTCGATCAACACACGGAGCACGTTTTCGTTCATACCGGTCAGAATTATGATTATGAACTGAATGAAATCTTTTTTCAGCAACTGGGAATCCGGAAGCCGGATTTCTTTTTGAATGCGGCGGGCGACACGTTGGCCCAAACCGTTGGGCAGGTCATCGCGAAAGCGGATGAGGTGATGAATGCCGTGCAACCGGATGCCTTGCTGCTCCTGGGGGATACTAACAGCTGCTTGGCCGCCTATCCGGCCAAGCGCCGCAAGATTCCACTGTTTCATATGGAGGCGGGGAATCGTTGTTTTGACCAGCGCGTTCCCGAGGAGATCAACCGGAAGATAATTGATCACCTCAGTGACATCAACATGCCTTATACGGAGCATGCCCGCCGGTATCTGCTGATGGAGGGGTTGAAACCCGAGACGGTCATCAAAACCGGATCGCCGATGAAGGAGGTTCTGACCTTTTACCGGCCGTCGATTGAAGCGTCGGATGTTCTGGACCGAATGACGTTGCGCCCCGGGGGATACTTTGTCGTCAGCGCTCACCGGGAAGAAAATGTCGACAGCGAAAAGAACTTCCGCGACTTTCTTGTAACACTGACGGCTATTGCCCGGAAGTATGATCGGCCGGTTATTGTTTCCACCCATCCACGAACCAGGAAAAGGCTCGAATCGCTGAAACTTGCCGGTTGGGATGAACGCATCCGCTTTTTAAAACCCTTGGGATTCTTCGACTATGTCAAATTGCAGATGAACGCCTTCTGTGTCGTCTCCGACAGCGGCACAATTACCGAGGAATCGTCCATCCTGAATTTTCCCTCCGTCACGATCCGTCAGGCCCATGAACGGCCCGAGGGGATGGACGAAGGAACATTGATCATGTGCGGATTGATGTCAGAGGACGTTCTTCAGGCCATCGAGGTGGTTGCGGCGCAGGTATCCGCTGGCCACAGGATCTTCAAGCTGGTTTCAGACTATGACGTGGACAATGTTTCCCGGAAAGTTTTGCGGATCATCCTGAGTTATACCGATTACATTAACCGTACAGTCTGGTTCCGATAGAAACAGTATGCGCATTCTGATTCTCGTCGTCTATTATCTGCCCAGCGCCATGTCCAGCGCCAAACTTATCGACGATCTGGCCCGCGAATTTCACCGTTTAGGGCATGAGGTCACCGTCGCCGCTCCGGATGATACGATCGATCAGGATTGTCAAGTTACCCTAGAAGCGGGCATCAAGGTGGTTCGGATCAGAACCGGTGAAATCAAGTCGGCATCGCTATGGCTCCGGGCCTGGCGGGAAGTGATGCTTTCCCCTGTCATATGGCGAAAAGGTAAATCATATTTCCGGCAGAACCCCAGCGACCTCATTGTCTACTATTCCCCGACGATATTTTTCGGTTCTCTTGTAGCCAGGTTAAAACGACTTTACGGCTGCTCATCATACCTGGTCTTACGGGATATTTTCCCACAGTGGGCGGTGGATGCCGGAGTCCTGCGCCGTGGCAGCCTCGTCCATCGGTTTTTCGAGCATAAGGAAAAGCTGAACTATGACGCAGCAACGGTTGTCGGCGTGCAAAGTCCCGCCAATCTCGATTATTTTTCCGAACAGGTCCGGTCGGGAAAATACCGGCCGGAGGTTCTGTATAATTGGGCGACGCCGAGCGCTGATGAAGGATCGCCGGGCGGTTGCCGCGTGCGTTTGGGACTGGAGGGCAAGATTGTCTTCTTTTACGGCGGCAATATCGGCGTGGCTCAGGACATGGATAATATTATCCGTTTGGCCGAAGCGCTACGCAACGATAAGGAGGCCTATTTCCTTCTCGTGGGGAAAGGCAGCGAAGTTCCCCGGTTGAGGTCGGCGATTGCCGCAAAAGGGTTGACTAATATTGCTATCCATCCGCCTGTCGGCCAAAATGAATACCTGGCGATGCTTTCCGAATTTGATGTCGGTCTGGTATCTCTGGACAGAAGCTTGGGGACGCACAATTTCCCCGGCAAGATATTGAGTTATATGGATCGGTCAAAGCCCGTCCTGGCCAGCATTAATCCCGGCAATGATCTGAAGGGGCTTCTGGAAAAACATAATGCCGGACTGGTTTGTTTCAACGGCGAGGACAAGGCGTTTGAAATGCTGGCCAGGCAACTGCTTGCGGATCCGACATTGCGAAGCCGGTTGGGGAGAAATGCCCGAATAATGCTGGAAGATTGTTTTTCCGTCCGCATGGCAGCGGCACAGATTCTGTCGCACGTCGTTGGAGAAACACATTGACCAATAAACCCTTCGTTCTGGTCACG
>JANYAF010000174.1 GCA_025355175.1 Deltaproteobacteria bacterium
GATGATTTTTCTATCAATGGCGACAGTCTTTGCGCCTTCTCGCTCCACCATGGTGGAAATATCCCCTTTGCCTCGAAATCTCTTGACGTTGAGCATGAAAATTTCGAGTTTGCTGAGCACATTGGGCGGCAGCAGGTTGCCGTCGATTTCAATCGATATGGCGGGATATTTTCTTTCTCTGGCCCAAGGCGTGTATAATCCCTCGATGACGCGGCCGATCAGACAGGCAAACGGTGAGATGTTGACGATGCCGGAGTAACCGTTCATCATGGCTGTGGCGGCAACCCCGCTGGAGATGCTGATTTCCGAATGAAGCTCGTGGCTGACGAAATGCTTTTCTGTGTTTTTCATGATCTCCTGCATGTCATGCGGTGTGCGCGGCACCAGACCGGTGACACCGAGCGTGTTGCGAACATTTTTCTCCACGCGATGTTTATAGGCATGTTCGATTTTCCAATCGATGATGTCCCGAAATTCACGGGCGAATACGCGCCGGTACCAGGGCACCAGGCCCAGCTTCTTTTTGAGCTCATAATGTCTCACGAAGTCACAATAGTAAAGCCATTCAGCGACATTGGATATTTTCCCGATGATGCCGTGACGGCTGAGCTGCTGAATCAATTCATCGACGGCGAAATCATCGCGCCGGACGTAAATCTCTCCGACGATCAACACTTTCGGGCAGGCCTCCATTTTTCGGGCCAGTGGAATACGGGATATGGTATCGGCAATCTCTTTCAGTACGGGAAGGACTTTCGTAATATCGCGCTCGGCCACACTGATCATTTTCTGCCAGATCTGATCATAAAGAGCCATCGCTTCGGTCGGATCAGCCGCGCAGGTTCTCAGGGATGTTTCCACATCTTTCATATAATCGCCGATAATGGCGGCCCACCAGGCATATTTGGAAAATTCCATTCCCAGCTCGTTGTAGGAATTATCCGCATCCATCGTAAAGACCAACACGTTTTCCAGACGCAAATCCTTGAACAGGTTATCATAGAAAACAAAATACTGACCGGTTCGGCACGGTCCGGTCGTTGTGGGCACAAACAGGATATATATTTCATCTTTGCGGTATTTCTCGGAAGATAAATACTTAAGTGCGCTGCCTAATACAAGAAGCGACGGCAGACACTCTTTGCCGGAGGCATGATTGCGAGCCATTTGTAGTGTATGGATATCTGGAACCGGCATGGTTTCCGCGTTGATGCCCAGGCCGCGAATCGTAGCGCCGATCAACTCAGCAGAGAGTCTGCCCATGTTGGATAAGAGCAGTTTAATGCGCGGATTGTTTTTAATCGGTATCTTTTCGCCGGTGATATCATTTTTGATGTGAATTGCTTCGCCCGGATTGTTGATGAAGCGCAAGCCATTGTCGTATCGTTCCTCGCGGATATCGGTAAGCTTGGAACGGTAACCTTCGATAATGTCGAGAAATGCTTCAATGCGTGTATCCACGCCGGCGTCGGCTGTGTGTGAATCCAACTCCAGAATCAGAAAGGGTTTGACGCCCATGATCCACTTTAAATAATGCAGCAGGAAAGAATCAGGCGCGCAGGAAAAGTTAGAGATATATGTGATAAAAATATTATCTTCATTCTTCAGGAGTGTGCCGGCTTTCATGTCCTGCTGGCCGTAATACCAGTACATGTTGGGATAGATGGCCTGGTCTTCAAACGGAAGAATGTCGAACGGGATAACCGAATAACCGCGAGACGTATATTTCCGGGGGATGCCCATGTTGGCATCGGTGGTAAAAGAATTATAGGGGTGTCCCAGAACCGCGATCACTGCGCGTTTGGCCTGACGCGCCTCATCGAGCGCCCGTTTACCCAAATCGGTAAATTTAGTAAAGCATTCCATTTGTTTTTCGTAAGCAACATCAAAGGCATTTTTCGCTTCACTTTCGCTTATGCCGAGTGTTGCGGCCATGGCGATGAAAGGCTCGGCGGCCTTTTGTATTCCGTACATGAAACTGACAACCGGCGCTAAATATTTTTCTTCCGGAATTTCAGGAAAGGCTTTCTTGATATAGTAAGGCAGGCTCTGCGTGATCGGGCAGAAAGTTGCCGGCGCGTTTTTTTCGTAGCTTTTCATGTCCCGGAAATGCGGCAGAAATATATAATCGATCTTGCGGTTAAAGATATCCTGGACGGCCCCGTGGGCGATTTCCGCCGGGAAACAGTAGCTGCTTTCTACGCGTGCCGTTCCTTCATGCGAAATCTCCTCGGAGACAAACGTTTCTATGCCCAGAGTATGGAAAAACCAAGCATAAAGCGGCCAGAGCGTATAGATGGAAAAACAGCGGGGAATGCCGACCACATATTGCTTCTTTTTAACCAGGTCCTCCGGGTTCGGTGCGCACTCTTTAAAAAGAATATCGTTACGCTTTTCAATATAGTCAATCACGTCTTCTTCGTTAAAAACTTTTTTCTTGAGGATATTGGCATATTTGTTACAGCGACCGCCAAACATGTATTTGTGGCCGTTGACATTAAGAATGCGGATCGGACAGAAATTGTCGCAGGCTTTACACTGAAATTCTTTTTCATAGATTATGTGTGTTGCCAGGATTTGATCAAGGTTATAGGCGGTCTTGGTCAAAAAACCTTCCGTTAATTTTTGTTTGGCGAGAATGCCTACGCCGAAACAGCCCATCAGTTCGGGATCGGGCGGCACCAGAATGTCTTTATCCAGGAGCATCGCGAAAGCCAGCGGGACGGCTTTGTTTTTGGCGACGCCGCCCTGCAGGACAATATTTTTGCCGATGGTCCGGTTGCCCACGACGCGATTGAGATAGTTGGAGACAATGGAGGTGACGATACCGGCCGTGATGTCTTCACGGGACGCGCCCTGCTGAATGGCGTTGCGGATATCGGAATTGATGAAGGCGGAGCAATGTTCTCCGAACTTCAGGGGTTGTGTAGCCGCAAGGGCTATAGCACCGATCTCGGCGGCCTCGGGAATATTCAGGTCGCCCTGGGCCGATTCTTCCAGGAATGATCCGGTTCCTGCGGAACAAGCTTCATTCATGGCATAATCGATCGGGACTTTGTTTTTCAGCGAAACATACTTGGCGTCCTGGCCGCCGATTTCAAAGATGGTATCGATATTGTCCTGGTAGAATGAAGTGCCGACGGCGTGCGCAATGATTTCGTTATACACGGCCGGCGTTTCCAGAAAGACGCCGAGAATTTCTCGCGATGATCCGGTTGTGGACGCGAGCGTTATTCTGATTTTTCCGTCGCCGATATCTTCCCGGATCTGCTTTTTCATTTCGACGAGACAGTTTTTGAGCGCGCTGACCGGATCGCCATGTGTGCGGCCGTAAAATGACGCAGTGACTTCATTGGTTTCGATGTCGATCAGACAGGCTTTTGTAGTCGTGGAACCGCCGTCGACGCCGAGAATATATTCACGGTCTGCGACGACTTTGCCTTTTTGCGAAGGCAGGTAGGTGACTCTACCCTGAGCGGTTTGCAGGCTTTTAAATCTTTTATATTGAATGTGGCTGCTTTTGAATAACGAACTGACGGGCGGTAAACTGCTGCCTGATGTTCCGGCCATGAGAGCCGCGCCGTACGCCTCAAAATAGGGCGCTTGTTCGGGGACGATGAATTCGATTTGAGGCATGCGTTCGCGGATGAAGCGCAGGATGTATTGATTTTGAGTCACACCGCCGACCAGCAGGACTTTCCCTTTTTCGATTCTGGCTCTTTTTAGAAAATCGATGACCTTGATGGCCATGACGTCGCTCAGGGACAATACAATATCACCTGTTTTGGCTTCACCTTTATTCAACCGGTGCGTACAATCGCTTTTCATGAAGACCGAACAGCGGGAAGAGAGTTTTAACACGCGGCAGTCTTGATGGATACTGTTAATATCACTGAGTTTCATGTTCATCCGCGCCAGTTGCTGCTTGAAAAATTCGCCGGTGCCCGAAGCACACTTGTTGCCTGAAAAACTGGTGACAATTTTATTGTCTTTATCAATGGTATAGACAGCCAGATCTTCGCCACCCAGAGAAACCAGCGCGTCAATCTGATAATTGAGCTTTTGCAGAGCTTTTTCAAGGCAGAGAGGTTCAATGACACTGTTGATATTTAGGAGATGCCGCCCTTCGGTGCCAGTAGCCAGTGTTCGGATGTTTGTTGGCAACTTGCGGGCAGAAAGGACCTTTTTGAGCGTGTCGAGAAAATTGCCTTCATGCAGTTCTACGGCACTCCAGATAATTTTATTGTCTTCCAGCATGGCCACTTTAACATTCGAGGAGCCAATATTAATTCCCAGACTGTACATAAAAACTCCCTTAAAATAGTAATCCGAATGGTCAATATTACGATTAAACCGTATCGTCAAGCATCCAATGAGATAATTTTTAAAAATTCTTCATAAGACAAGGGATTAGACTGCTTCAGGCAAAGAAAAAAGCAGCTGATAGCGGTTGCCGTCAGCTGCTTTTTGCTGTTTAAATATCATGGAGTTGCCGGTCAGGATAACATCTTCGTTTGATCCCAGTCCCAACCCGCGATAGTGCTAATGAGCTTCCTCCATCGCGCCGCCGATAAACATCATCGCCAGGAGCATGAAAACCAGTGTCTGGACGACCGATGTGAAAATCATTAAAATCATAATAGGCAGTGGAACAAGCATTGGTACCAGCAGTAGGACAACGAGCAGCACGATATCCTCTCCGGCGATATTACCGAATAACCGTAAGGTTAGAGACAACGGCCGTGCAAGATGACTGATGAGTTCGATAGGGAGCATCAACGGAATCAACCACCAAACCGGGCCCATGAACTGCTTTATATACTTGAAGCCGTGGGTTGCGATTCCGACGACATGCGTGGAAAAGAATACAACAAGCGCCATGGCCGCGTTCGTGTTGATGTTGGCCGTTGGTGATTCGAATCCGGGGATGATGCCAATCAGGTTCGACGTCAGAATAAAAAGCCCCAAGGTGGCAATCAGAGGAAAAAACTTTTTCCCGTTATTTCCCATCGTCTCGATCAGTAGCCCATGAAGACCGTCCACAATCACTTCCATAACGTTTTGCAGCCGGCCTGGATAAACTTGCAGATTTCGGGTTGCCAGAAATGAAAGTATCGACAGCAGAAGAATTACAAACAATGTATAGAAAACAATAGTCATGTTAATTCCCACATCTTTCAGCAAAGTCGTGTGGAAGAATAATAGGGGTTCCATTTGTTTTTAACTAACCTCCTCAATAAAGTTTTTTTTTGCCAGGGCAGAGATCACAGTGCAAATAATGCTGATGACTACCACGGAAAGTCCAATGATCAGTCCGATGACATGAACCGTATCGGCGGCAATCAGCAGATATAAAACCACGGCGGTCAACGCCAGACGAATGTAGTATTTGATCATAGTCGGCCGTTTAACATTGCCGGAAGGGTTTTTAAAAAGATTACGCAAACCAAGTTCCATACCATAGAAATTGAGGATGCTGATAAAACCGCCCAGGAGAACGCCTAGGTAAAATTTTGTTGGTGCAAAAAACAAGGAAGGGATAAAAAGGATTGCCAGAATGATCCAGTTGGCAATTTCAAGTTTTTTTTGGAGCGGGTCTTTGACGATGAGGTTCACTTTTTAAACTCTTTATGATGGATTCTTCATCCCGAAAATTCTTTTTTATTAAAACATATATGTTACGAA
>JANYAF010000211.1 GCA_025355175.1 Deltaproteobacteria bacterium
CGTGAAGGTTGAAATAGACCAGGCGATTTCCGATAAGATTCACCGCTCAATTCTCAGCGGCTATCTTTCCAACATCGCGCTGAAAAAAGAAAAGAATTTTTATACGGCGGCCAAAAGCCGGGAGGTGATGCTTTATCCGGGCTCCGGTCTTTTTAACCGGGGCGGGAAATGGATAGTGGCAGCAGAAATCAGTCTGACGTCCAGGGTTTTTGCCCGCAATGCGGCCAATATTGCAAGCGAATGGCTGGAAGAACTGGGCAGGGATCATTGCCGTTATACCTATTGGGCGGCTCATTGGGAAAAGAATCGTGGCCAGGTTGCGGCGCTGGAAAAAGTGATTTTATTCGGATTGACCATTGTTGAGCAAAGAACGGTTGCCTACGAACGGATCAACCCGGAGGAAGCCAAACAGATATTCATCCGCGAAGCGCTGGTGACGGGCGAAGTTGGACGCAAGCTTCCTTTTCTCACGCACAATCTGTCTTTGTGGGAGAAGACAAAGACGATGGAAGATAAGCTGCGTAAACGCGGTATCGCGGTTGATGAAGAAGCCATCGCCAGGCTTTACGAACAGAGATTGCCGCTGATTTCGGACATCCGGTCATTGCAGAAGCTGATCAAGGACAAAGGAAGTGATGATTTTCTGCGTTTCCGGGAAGAAGACTTCATCGCTGAAGATCCCGACCCGCAGGAGTTGAAGCAATATCCCGATCAAATTAAAATCGGCAACGCCGCGCTGGCCTGCCGTTATCGCTTTGAACCAGGCCGTGCGGGTGACGGCGTGACGGTCAAGGTGCCTCTGGGGTTGGTTTCCAAAGCCGCCTCGGAAAATATTGAAAGGCATCTGCCTTCTCTGTTACAGGAAAAGGTTTTTTATATGCTGAAATCGCTGCCCAAAAACGTCAGACAAAAGCTGCCGCCTGTGGTTCAGATTGCCCGAATATTCAGCGAGCGGGCAGCGATTGCGGAAAACTCTTTGCCCCTGGCTTTGAGCAAGTTCTTGTTTCATGAATACAAATTGACGGTGCCGGTCGATTCATGGGCCCTGGATAAATTGCCGCCGCATTTGAATATCCGCTACAGTGTCATTGATGATCAGGGCAGCGAAGTTAGGAGCAGCCGGGACATCGGAGAACTGCAAAAAGAGCTGGCCCAACAGGTCCATCAGACCTCCCTTACGGCCTATCGCCGGCAATGGGAAAAGGATGCCGTCACCAGTTGGAATTTTGGCCGGTTACCCGAGAACATTGAGTTGATGGGAAAACACGGTTTGACAGGTTATGCCTATCTTGCCTTGCAAGTAACGGACGACGTCATCAATCTCCGTCTTTTTCCCAATCCACAGGAAGCCGCCGTAAGTCACCTTCAGGGTGTCGCCGCGCTTTACGATATTTTTTTCGCGGATAAGCTCAAACAACTTAAAAAAAATATCGCTTGTACCGGCGAGTTGAAAAGTTTGGTCGTGACCATCGGTAATCCCAAACATCTGGAACAGTCCATCATGGATCGTGTTAAAAAAGATTTGTTTTACCAACCCTGGCGCACGTCCGAAGAGTTTATCAACCACGCCAATGCTGTCAATACAAAAATTCTGCAATATGGACAGCAAATCGTTGACGCCATCACACCGGTTCTCAGGAGTTTTACGGATACTTATGATTTGCTGCAAAAGCTGATGCAAAAAAACCGCGTAAATAATCCCGTGCTCAAATTTCTAAAAACAACTCTGGCTGAGTTGCATTGCCTTGTTCCTGTCAATTTTCCAGCACTATACGCCTTTGATCGTCTGCGCAACCTATCGCGCTATATAAAAGCTCTGTCGATACGGGCTGAGCGCGGCAGTCTGAATCTGGCAGCCACGGAAGTCAAATTACAGGATGTCGCAATTTATGTAAAACATCTTCATGAAATCCGCAACAACATGGCCGCCACTGCGTCGGCGGAAAAAAAAAATAAAACGGATGAATTTTACTGGATGATCGAAGAATACAAAGTTTCACTTTTCGCTCAGGAGCTCAAAACCCCCTACCCTGTTTCATCCAAAAAGCTTCAGCAACTGATCCGGGAAATCGAAAATATTATTTATTGATTCATCGCATGGGCATATTTCAATGCCGTTATTGGCATTCTTTGATGACTGCGGCAAATCCATCCATAGAATTAAGGATGGTCGGATCATCGACGCAGAAGGCAATACGGAAGTATCCGGGACAGCCGAAACCGCTGCCGGGAACAACCAGAATATTTTTCTTCAAAAGCAACTGGACAAATTCCACGTCATCGGGAATCGGACTTTTCACAAATAAGTAGAAAGCGCCCTGCGGTTTGGTAAATTTATAACCGGCTTTAGCGAGGCCCTGGCAAAGCAAATCACGTTTTTTCTGATAAATCTTCACATCAACCGTTACGTGCTGAAGTCTGGCCACAATCCGCTGCATCAGCGCCGGCGCATTCACGAAACCTGAGATTCGAGTGCATAAAATAAGCGCGTTCACTAAATCGCCTGCTTCATGAATCTTCGGATTCACGGCAATGTAACCGATTCTTTCTCCCGGGAGAGACAGCGTTTTGGAATAGGAATAAGCAATGATACTGTTGGGGTAAGCTTTTAATATACTGGGCATTTCAACGCCATCAAATACAATTTCCGCATAGGGTTCATCAGCGATCAAATAGATAGGTTTGTTGCGTACCCTGTCCTTTTCTTTGAATAACCTGGCGAGATCGGCTATATTTTTTTTGCTGTAAACCTTGCCGGTCGGGTTGTTGGGCGAGTTGATGAT
>JANYAF010000258.1 GCA_025355175.1 Deltaproteobacteria bacterium
TGAGTTTAAAGTAGAAAGCGGTGTCCCCTGGTTTTATAAGATCCCGGTTCTGGGATGGCTGTTTAAAACGGAAAACATCACGAAGCAAAAACGACAATTGCTGATATTTATTACACCGAAGATATTGTCTGGCTCTGGATATATTGAAGATGAGTGCGGTACGACGAATCTCGATAATTTAGATCGTTGCCGCAACCGGAAATAGAAAACACTCTCCAGGACACAAAATCCCTCTCCATATATATTTGCAGAGGGATTTTTATCGGTGAATTAACAAAATTAATTCATTGCGTTTTATCGGGTTGATTAAACCATGAAACTGAAAATCTTGATCGTTCTATCCGTGTTGCTTTGTCAATTATTTTTTATTTCCTGTACCAACACGCCCTGGCACAGAGATCAGGCAGATGTATATTTGAAAAAAGGAATGGCCTTACTTGAGGCCGGACAATATATCGGCGCGCTCAAAGAGTTGGTGGAAGCGGATAAAAATGCGCCCAATGATCCCGAGATCAATTATTATTTGGGGGTTGCCTATCTCGGCCGGGGGCTGAGAGACATTGCGATGGAACGCTTTCAGAAGGCCATATCCCTGAAGGAGGATTACTCTGAAGCACATAATTATATCGGCGCCATGTATATGGATGTGGGGCAATGGGAAAAGGCCATTGATTCTTTTGATAAAGCGTTGAAAAATTATATTTATGCGACGCCGGCGTTTGCTCTTTATAATTCCGGTTTGGCTTATTATAACCTACAAAATTATGATAGGGCCCTGTCCCGCTATCAGCAGGCATTGCGAGAGGACGGGATGTCCGCCTGGCAACCGCAGATCGAAAAAAATATCGGATTAATCTATATCAAGCAATCTAATCTGGTCCAGGCAAAGGAGCATTTGGAAAGAGCGGTTACCTTGAATCCCTCTCTCCATGACGCTCATTTCTTTCTGGCTGAGATCTATTTGAAAATAAAAGACACGGCAAATGCAAAAAAGTCCTTTCAGCAGGTCATGAAGCTTGCCCCGCAATCACCTTTTGGGCAAAAGGCGCGAGAGTATTTACAGTCTTTGAGGTGACAGGTATTCGATCGGGACAGATGGCCAATATTCATAGGATCAAAACTCATGCCGCAAGCGATAAATGATTCTTCCCTCTCCAGAATTCATGCCGTTCGGAAAAACTTTCCCAACTATCAGGTCGATGGCATTCTATTTTCCAGCATGAGTAATATCCGCTATCTGTCGGGATTTACGGGCAGTGACGGCGTTTTGGTTTTAAGTTCAGACGCCGCCTGGCTGCTTGTTGATGGTCGTTACACGACACAAGCCGCTGCCGAAGTTCAACGGATTTCCGTTGTCCAGTATCAAAATAAAATTCAGGGAATCGAACAGGCCGTGAAGGAGTTGGGACTGAAAAAAATGGGGTTTGAAGCGCCTTTTGTTACTGTGGAAATGTACGATGATTTAACGCAAAGGTTAAGACAGACAAAGCTTGTTCCACTGGGTAACGAGTTGAGATTGCTTCGGGCTTACAAGGATAAGCATGAAATGGATGTGATGAGAAAAGCCGCGGCGATCGCATCGAAAGCGTTAGCCGCGCTGGCCTGCGAAATACAACCCGGCTGGACGGAACTTCAAACGGCTCTGCAACTGGAAATGATGGCGCGTCGGGCGGGCGCCGAGCAAATTGCGTTTGAAACGATTATCGCCTCGGGAGAGAATGCGGCGCTTCCTCACGCCAAGCCTACGAGTCGGAAGATCAGAAATGGAGATTTTGTTGTTATTGATTTTGGTGTTAAATACCAGGGTTACTGTTCCGATGAAACTTGCACATTCGCAATTGGGGAATTGACAGGTGATAAAAAAAATGCTTATCGTGCCGTTCTGCGGGCCCATGATGAAGCCATCGCTTCCATCCGGGCGGGAATAGCCGCGGCTGATATTGATGCCTTGGTCCGCAGTACATTGGGTGAAGAATACAGCCGTTATTTTGTTCATGGAACAGGTCATGGCGTTGGTCTGGAGGTTCATGAAGCACCGCGTCTGGCGCCGAATTCACAGGACGTTTTGACCGCCGGAATGGTTGTTACGGTTGAACCCGGTCTCTATTATCCCGGCCTGTGGGGCGTTCGCATTGAGGACACGGTTTTTGTGAAAGAAAGTAGTTGCGAAATAATTACAAAGATGAATAAAAAGCTCATCATCATTAAATAAATTTTGAGGTTATGCTGTTATGAAGGTATTTCCAGAAGACCTACTTTACAGTCGCGAACATATTTGGGTGCGGGTTGACGGGGATATGGCTACGCTGGGGATTACGGATTATGCCCAGGAAAGTCTGGGAGAAATCCTGTCCATAGAGTTTTCTGAAATCGACACGTATGTGGAACGTGACGAAGCTTTCGGCTCTATTGAATCCACCAAGGCGGTTGTGGATCTGATTGCTTCGGTCAGCGGGACGATTGTCAGCGTCAACGAAGACATTCATGACGATATCGGCATCATCAACAGCGATCCTCATGATACCGGCTGGTTGGTTGTCATTGAGATGGATGATATGGAACAACTGGATGAGCTTCTGGATGCGGCAGGGTATCATGATTTTATCATGCAGCAGGAAGCTGACTGAAGCCCTCTTATGACATGGCGGTTACTCAATTATCGGTCCAACAGCGCCTTCGAAAATATGGCCATCGATGAAGCTGTTTTTCAGGAAACCATAAAAAATAAAAGACCGCCGACGCTACGTTTCTATGGTTGGCGCCGACCGGCTGTCTCTATCGGCTATTTTCAAGGATTGAAAAACGAAATCAATTTTAACCGGTGCCGATTGTCCGGTGTTGATATTGTTCGCAGGATAACGGGGGGGAAAGCCGTTTATCACTGTGATGAAATTACCTATTCACTTGCGGCTGGAAATTCGGAAAAGCTGTTTCCTGATGCTATTATCGAGACGTACGAAATAATCAGCCTTTGTCTGGCGCAGGGCTTATCTCTTCTGGGGATCAAGGCTCATCTCGCGAAAGCCGCCTCAGGCAAAAAGCCGGATATGGCGTCCTGTTGTTTTTCCGTACCGTCCGGCAATGAATTGCTGGTCGGCGACAGAAAAATTTGCGGCAGCGCGCAAATGCGAACGCACGGAGGTTTTTTGCAGCACGGGTCGCTGCTGATGACATTTGATCCGGTTGAAACCGCCGCCTTGATTCTGACGTCGCAGGTGACGGACCCGACCGAAAAACTCAGACGTTCCGTCACGGCCGTGAATGAGGTGATTCCTTCACCGGTCAGCGCAGAGACTCTCTGCTCGGTTTTGCAAAAGGGTTTTATCGACGAATTAGGTATTAATCTCACAGAAGGGCCGTTAACACCCGCCGAAAAGACGTTGAGCAGTCAACTGGTCAAAAAATATGAAAGTGACGACTGGAATTGGGAACGAAAAAAGGACGCATTTAAATTAGGTTAACCGGTATGATGATTTTAAAGAATTTAGTAGCGGACGCAATTTATCAGCAGAGCGGCTATAAAGCTCCTGTGTATTCCGGCGCGATCAAAATGGATGCCAATGAAAATCCGTTTCGCCTTGAGGAGCCCTTAAAAAGAAAACTGATGGAAGATCTCAAAAAAGTTGAACTCAACCGTTATCCCGAGGCCGGCAATCCCGAATTGCGTGCAAGGTTGGCTAAATACTATGGTGTTGATCAGGATAGGGTCATGCTGGGGAATGGCTCGGATGAGCTTATTCAAATCCTTTGCCTGACCATGAAAGGCAAGATCAGCGGTGTGGTGGCGCCTTTCCCGACTTTTGTGATGTACAAAATTATTGCCGTCAACGCCGGACAAAAGGTGGTGGAAGTCCCACTGGATGAAAACTTTGATCTCGATCTTGACGCCATGTTGGATAAGGTCAGTGCCGATTTTCCGTCTTTGATTTTTTTAAGTTATCCCAATAGCCCCACGGGAAATTTATTTGATCGGGATAAAATAGAGACCCTGATTAGAAAAGCACCGGGTCTGGTTATTGTGGACGAGGCCTATGGAGCTTTTTCCGGACAGACTCTGCTGACTCTGACCAAGAAATACGACAATTTGCTTATCTTAAAGACATTGTCCAAACTGGGAATGGCTTCGATTCGTCTGGGTTTTCTTCTCGGCCATCCGGAGATTGTTGAGCAGCTCAATAAAGTTAGATTACCTTATAATGTTAATGCCCTATCGCAACTCACCGCCAATTTTTTTCTGGATAATATTGATGAATTTGACCGGCAAGTCGATGATATTGTGCATCGGCGCGAGGAGCTTTTTGCCGGTTTAAAGAAGATCGCCGGAATTACGCCATTTCCCTCACAGGCTAATTTTATTTATTTTAGTTGCAATTTTGATTCGGATCGCATATATGCAAATCTCGCCGCGCAGGGTATCATGGTAAAAAATTTGAATGTGCCGCCGCGGATGACAAATTGTATGCGGGTAACCGTGGGAAATCACCAGGAAAATGAGACTTTTTTAAAGGCTCTGCAAAGAGTGGTTTCCGAGCAAGGAGCGTGATTTAACGTTTATTGGAAATTTAGGGGTAGTTGACGGTGCAAGATGATTCTGCTTGTGTCGTGCTGCCCTTTTTTTTGTGTTTAAAAGTCAAAAATGACATAAATATTATTACACGCTAACAATTAATGAGAATTGAGGAGGAATAAAATTGGAAGTAAAAGTCATTGATAACGATGTGGAAAAAGCTCTCAAAATTCTGAAAAACAAACTTTCAAAAAGCGGATTATTCAAAGAATTGAAAGTTCGCCGGGCCTATGAGAAGCCTTCGGTCAAAAAGAAGAGAAAAACCATCGAAGCGCGCCGCAGACTGGCCAAGGTTCAACGACGCCGCACCAATTAACTATAGTTACTTACTGAATAAGAGATCAACACTCTTTGTGTCCCCCGCTCGCGTGACCTTCAGGTTAGGCGGGGGTGGTGTGAAGCGCCGAGGGTGGTGAGTTTAATACAAGGAAACGACCAACCATGGAAAAGCAATATCTTATCGATGCATTATCCAAGGAAGAATCGTGGCGGATTTTTCGCATCATGGCGGAATTTGTCGAATCGATTGAGGTTCTTTCGAATGTCCATAATGCCGTGACTATTTTTGGTTCAGCCCGCATCAAACCCGACGATAAGTATTATCATATGGCGGAAAAGCTGGGACAGCTTTTAGCTCAAAATGGATTTCCCGTCATTACCGGTGGCGGAGCCGGGATTATGGAGGCGGCCAATAAAGGCGCGGCGGAAGCGGGTGGTCAATCCGTGGGAATGAATATTAAGCTGCCTTTTGAGCAAAAACCCAACCCCTATGCCAATCTTCAACTTGATTATAAATATTTTTTCATCCGCAAAGTCATGTTTGTCAAATCTGCTGTTGCCTATGTGATCATGCCGGGTGGCTACGGAACCATGGACGAGTTTTTTGAAGCATTAACTCTGATCCAGACTAAACGCGTGAAAAGCTTTCCCGTCATCCTGATGGGCCGTGAATACTGGCAGGGTCTGTTGGACTGGCTGAAAAACAGCATGCTGCAACAGAATATGATCCTATCCTATGATCTCGAAATGATACAGATTATTGACGAACCAGAAGACGTTGTGAAGCACATCAAGAAATACGTCATCGTTTAAACTCCCAATATTTTTCCTCCATGAGAGTCATGTATGACCCTGGAAAAAGCAATCATTGACCTAAAGAAGGGAAAAGTTGCGTCCTGCTATCTTTTGTATGGCGAAGAGGAATATCTGCTCAATGAAACGCTCCATCAAATACTGGACATAATCATGCCTCCGGCCGACCGTGATTTCGGCCTTTTTTTTCTCGACGGCGAAAATGCGGACTTTGATCTCCTGAAGGATCATCTTCTTGCGCCGTCGCTTTTAGGCGGTCGGAAAGTTGTCGTGGTGAAAAACACAACGATTTTTCAATCCCGTGAAAATCTGAGCGATCTGATTCAGAAAATTCGAGATAACATCGATGAGCACCCCGATAAGGCCGCCAAATATTTTCTCACCTTTCTGAAAATATCCGGCTTTGCCTGGGAAGACATGCAAGGCGCCGGATGGCAAAAGATAACTGATGAGCAATGGCGTCAGGCTGTGGCGGAAGATTCAGGAGATGACCGAAACAAGTGGTTGCCGCGGATGATTGAAATTTGTACCAGCCGGGGATGGACAGCCGGCAGCGTTACCGACCCATCCGAGCAATTTGAAGCACTTCTTGCGCAGGGCCTTCCGGCGGGGAATTGTTTAATTCTGACCGCCGAAGCGGTTGACAAAAGAAAAAAGCTTTTCAAAGTGATCGACAAAGCAGGGATTGTTTTACACTTTGGTGAGATTAAGGGGGAGGCAGCCACCAAAGAAACGCTCAAGCTCGAAGCGCAGAAATTGCTGATTCGGTGTGGCAAGAGTATGGCCCCTGCGGCCTGGATTGCGCTGGGGAAAAAGACAGGATTTCAACTGCGTCCTTCGTTAAACGAACTACAAAAGCTCATATCGTTTGTTGGCGAGCGCTCTGTTATTGAAGAAAAGGATGTCGAGGACGTCGTCGGCAAGACCCGGGAAGATTCGATCTTCGATTTAACAACGGCGCTTGCTGAAAAAAATGCGAAAGCAGCGCTGACAGCCCTGAAAGCCTTGCTGGATCAGGGTACGCATCATTTGATGATTCTGACGATGATCAGCCGCGAAATTCGCTTGCTTTTGCAGGCGTCCATCCTGCTTCGTTCAGAAAAACTGCCCAGAATCACTCCGAATATGGACTATGGCTCGTTTCAGAAAAATATCTATCCCGCGGTGGCGGGACTGGCGCCGGACGTCTCCCGCAAGGAAGATTTGCTGGTCAATAAGCATCCCTTTGTTATTTACAACGCATTGCGCAATTGTGGGCGTTTTTCCTATCCTGTTTTGGTGAAGTATCTCGATGATCTGCTGGATATAGACCGCGCCATGAAATCTTCGACCACGGATCCGCAATTGCTTCTGGAGCGCTTCTTGATCAAAGCCTGCGCTAAAGTTTCCGAATTTTAGTCTGAGTCTGTCTTTTTGCGCGGGAAAGTTTGCGGGCGGGTCCTTTTTTGTTGTTGGGGCGGCTGTCTTCTTCCTCGTCCTCGTCTTTTGGGTCCGGGGATTCGTTATCGACCGGCGCTGCCAATAACTTATCAACAATGGATTCAAACTCAAGTGATGATAGTGTAGCCTTGCCTCTGCGCGTTGCGTAAGAGGCTATTTCACGATCGGAAGAAACCATAAGGATTTCTTCATCGGTGGAAGCGGTGATTCTTTTCAGAACGTCATCGGCCTTAACACCTCGGCCGGAGTAGATGATGTGTATGCCTGAGGAATAGTCGCGCTCTTCCTGCGGCTGGCCGCTTTCCCAACCGTCAAAGACCACGGTAATGCGGTGATCTTTCCTGTTTCGGTATTGGGCAAGCCAGGCAATCAGAGCGTTGCGTCCCGCTTCAAGACTCTGCCGTTCAAAGCGCCGCAGATTGATGGACTGCCGGATCAGGTTATAGCCGTCAATTAAAATATGCATGGCTGAATTGTGACATATTGTTGATTCATATTCAATAAAAAGGATACGGTATTTTTCTTGACTTGATGGTTGCCGGTCTGTTACCGTCCACTGACTTTGGTGGCTGTTGAACAGCCTGGTTGCGGCTGCAAAGCGGGAGCACCTGCTTGACAATAAATGATTGGGAGGTTTGTATGGAAATTAAAAAAATATGTGTGTTGGGCGCTGGCCTGATGGGCAATGGCATCGCGCAGGTTTGCGCCGCCGCGGGTTATAATGTTACCCTCAGAGACATTGAGCAAAGATTCATCGATGGCGGCATGAACACAATCAAAAAGAACCTGAGCCGCGATGCGGAAAAAGGTAAGATCACCCAAGAGCAGATGGATGCAATTCTGGGGCGAATCAAGCCGACGCTTGATTTAAAAGAAGCCGCTCAGGATGCCGATGTTGTTGTGGAAGTGGTCATTGAGTTGATGGATCTGAAGAAAAAAGTTTATGCGGAACTCGAAGCGGTTGTTCCGTCACGCTGTCTGTTTTTCACCAATACGTCCGGTCTCAGCATTACGGAAATGGCCGCGATTACGAAAAGGCCGGAACGTTTCATCGGCACCCATTTTTTCAATCCCGTTCCGGTGATGCGTCTTTTAGAAGTCATCCGCGGTCAGCAAACTTCGGACGAGACGGTGGAAATCGCCAAAGCCTGGGGCAAGAAAATCGGCAAGGAAGTTGTCATGGTGAATGAAGCGCCGGCGTTTGTCGTGAATCGTATTTTGTGCTCCATGATTAACGAAGCTTTCTTTGTCCTGGATGAGGGCCTGGCAACATCTGAGGATATTGACAAAGCCATGCAACTGGGCTGTAACCACCCCATCGGACCCCTGGCGCTGGGCGACCTGATCGGTCTGGATACTCAGCTTAGGATCTGTGAAGGCATGCATCGGGAGCTAGGCGATAAATACCGTCCGTCGCCGCTATTGCGGAAACTGGTTCGCGCCGGCAATCTGGGACGCAAATCCGGACGCGGCGTCTATGACTATAGCAAGAAATAATCAATGGTAACAATATTTTGCGGCGGCCATACTAAAATATGGTCGCCGCGAAAAAATACTTATGTCTATTATCGGATTGATTCTATCACCTATGTAGGTAGCTGAATTTGGCGATGTCCAAAACAATCAATAACACTTCCCCGAAACACATTCTATCTGTTTATGTTCTTCTTGCTGTCTTAACCCTTGTTGTGTTCTGGCAATTGAAAAATCATGATTTTATCAATTTTGACGATACCGTTTATGTTACAGAAAACGCGTATATTCAGTCAGGAATGACACTGGAGAACATCGCTTGGGCTTTCAAAACAACGGATGCGGAATTCTGGCATCCACTGACCTGGCTGTCGCTGATGCTCGATTATCAGCTCTATGGTCTGAAAGCCGGCGGTTTTCACGTTACCAGTCTGATTTTACATATTCTGACGACGCTGCTTTTATTTTGGGTTTTCCATCGGATGACCGGAACTCTCTGGCAGGCCGCCTTTGTCGCGGCGTTTTTTGCCATCCATCCACTTCATGTCGAATCCGTGGCTTGGGTGGCTGAACGCAAGGATACTCTCAGCGCCTTGTTTTGGATGTTGACACTTTGCCTTTATGTTTATTACACGGAAAAACCGGTTATACAAAGATATCTGTTCGTCCTTCTGAGTTTTGCCTGCGGTCTAATGAGCAAATCCATGTTGGTGACTCTGCCCTTTATTCTGATCCTTCTGGATTACTGGCCGCTTCATCGGCTCCGGGAGCAAATCCCGGTCCGGCCCGGAAAAAAAGGTGAGGAAACCATTGTTCCTCAATCAAGGAAGAATCGCAAGGCATTAAAAGGTAAGGTTAAGCAAGAAACTTCTTCTTTTGTTCTTCAGAACAAACAGGCGGCTTCGGCAGTGTGGTTTGTTCCGATATGGCAGATTAAGGAAAAAGCTCCTTTGTTTCTTCTGTCGTTGGCATTCGGTTTGATCACTATATACGCGCAGAAAGTCATGACTATTGACACGTGGCCGTTGGCGTCCCGTATTGCCAATGCGTTTGTTTCTTACATGACCTACCTCGTCAATATCTTCTATCCGCTCAGATTGGCGGTTTTCTATCCATTCGTGGAACAGCTGCCCGTATGGAAAGTTCTCACCGCTGTTTTGCTGCTGGTGATGATCAGCGCTGCGGTCATCTTCATGATTAAGCGCTTTCCATATTTATTTGTCGGCTGGTGCTGGTATATCTTCACGCTTGCGCCGGTGATTGGAATTATTCAAGTGGGAAAGCATGCGTTGGCTGACCGCTATTCCTATTTATCATCCATCGGCATCAGCATCATGCTGGCCTGGGGAATGCCTCTTTTATTCAGAACACAGGACCTGCGCAAAAAGATTCTATTACCGGTGGGACTGGCCTTTATTGCTGTGATGGGATTTTTTGCTTGGCGGCAATGCGGCTTTTGGGTAAATAGCGTGACGCTGTATGAGCACACGTTGAAAGTAACAGCAAGTAACGCACTGCCCCATTATAATCTGGCCAATGTTCTCTTGAAACAAGGAAAGAGAGAAGAAGCCAAACGGCATTATCTTGAAGCCATCAGAATCAATCCACGATACGACGATGCCCATTCTAATCTCGCGCTTGCACTTGCAGATGAAGGAAAGTATGAGGAAGCCATTGATCATAACAAGGCCGCATTAGAGATTAATCCTTATAATGAAATTACATATTCCAACCTCGGATCTGCTTTGGCCGGTGCCCGACGGGATGCCGAAGCCGCCGAACAATATCTTAAGGCCATCGAGTTGAACCCGAATTACATCGATGCCCATTTCAATTATGCCAATTTGCTGGTGAAGCAGGGTAAACTTGACGAAGCTGCCGGTTACTATCGTAACGCTATTGTGGTAAATCGTAATCACGCAGAAGCTCATTATAATTTGGCCGATATTCTCCTCAGGCAAGGAAAGGAAGATGAGGCTATTGGACATTATCGTGAAATGGTGCGGATCGACCCCTCCAATTTCCGGGCGCAAAATAACCTTGGCGTTCAACTGGAGAAGCAAGCCCGGCATGATGAAGCTATCGAATGCTACCGACGTGCCCTGCGTATTGAGCCCGATAATGCTGGTGTCTATTTTAATCTGGGAGTCGCTCTGGGCAACAAGGGGGATTTCAAGCAAGCCATTGATCACTTTCGTCAGGCCATTGATCTCAAACCAGATTATGAACCGGCGAGACGTGCATTGAAAATGGCGCAAGCCATTGAACGGAGTCCCAAACGCTAATCTGTGTTGGCGGAGGCTTTCAGGGCGGCGATGGTCTTCGTGTAATCGGCTGTTCCAAAAACCGCCGCGCCCGCGACCAGCACATCCGCTCCCGCCTGGGCGATTGCGGAAATATTCGAGAGGGTGACGCCTCCATCCACTTCCAGCAAAGGTTTTTGCGGCAGCTGGCCCAGCATCTTACTTGCCCGCTTAATTTTAGCCAGGGAGTTCTTGATAAATTGCTGCCCACCGAATCCGGGGTTGACCGACATGATCAAAAGCAGGTCGATGTCGGGGAGAATCTCTTCAATTGAACTAAGCGGCGTTGCGGGATTTAAAGAAACGCCGGCCTTTTTCCCCGCCTTTTTAATGAGTTCAACGGTGCGATGAAGATGACGGGCCGCTTCAACATGAACGGTGATATAGTCCGCGCCTGCGGTTGCAAAGGCTTCAATATAGTTATCGGGATTTTTAATCATGAGGTGCACGTCAAAAGGCAGCCTCGTGGTCTTGCGCAAGGCAGCGATTATTGCGGGCCCCATCGTGATATTGGGGACAAAGTGTCCATCCATGACGTCCACGTGAATCCAGTCCGCGCCGGCCTTTTCCACCGCAGAAATTTCCAAGCCCAGCCTTCCGCCGTCGGCGGAAAGAATCGAAGGGGCAATTAATTTCATTGAATATTTCTCCTTATCGTCACCATTTAAATATACTAATGACTTGCCGCTGTCAATCTAAAGAAGGTTGAAGTCCAAAGGCTGAAGGCTGAAGGTCAAGAGGAACGGGCGCGAAGCGCCCCTCAAAATAGCCTAACAGCCTTCAGTCTTCGGACTTCAGTTTAAATGCCTTTCTACTTGACACCGTCGGTGAAAACATCGAATATGCGCGTATGAGCATTTTCTATAACATTCTATTGCTGATGGTCGCGATTCCGGGGCTTTTATTTTTTTTACTCAAGATGCTCATGACAGGTAAATATCGCCACAGTTTTTTCCAAAAAATCGGCGCCCGACAAAAACATCTTTTAGCTGATATTCCAGCAGGCAAGCGGGTCTGGATTCATGCGGTATCCGTCGGCGAGGTGACCGCGGCCGCGCCAATCGTGACTGCTTTAAAAAAGCTTAGGCCGGAGATAAGGATAATTTTTTCAACGTCCACGGAAACCGGTCAGGGTATGGCACACAGGCTGATAGCCGGAGCGGATGCACTCATTTATTTTCCGTTGGACATTCCATTTGCTGTCAATAAAATGATGAATCTTGTCCGTCCGGATGTCTTTGTTCTGGTGGAGACGGAACTCTGGCCGAATTTTCTGGCCGCTTGCTGTAAGCGCGGCGTCTTATCGCTGATCGTGAATGGCCGGATTTCCCCCCGTTCTTTTATGAGATACTGCCGCACTCGTTTTTTCTGGAAACCGGTCCTGCGTAATATAGACGAGGCAGGGATGATTACGGATGTTGATGCGGCCAGGATCAAGCAGATCGGCTTGAGCGACTTTAAGATTAGGGTGCTGGGCAACGCCAAGTATGACGCTCTCGCAGCGATGGCCTCACCTGCTCTGCACGATGACATCGCCCGCCGCTTTAATGTTCGCAAAGATGAAAAATTTCTGGTTGCGGGAAGTACGCACCCGGGCGAAGAAAACATTGTTATTCAAGTATATCGAGAACTGCTTGCGCGTTATCCGGAATTCAGATTAATTCTTGCGCCGCGACATATTGAAAGAACCAGAGATGTGATTAGTCTTCTGCGACAGGCGGATTTAAATGAGATGATCACCGTCACCGAGATCAATAGCGGGCGCCCTCGTCAGGATGAAAAAGTGATTGTTGTCGATGCGATCGGCGAGCTCTTTCAGGTTTATTCTCTGGCGACAATTGTCTATTGTGGCGGCTCGCTGGTTCCGAAAGGCGGACAGAATATTCTGGAGGCCGCAGCCTGGGGCAAAGTGATTTTTTACGGCCCATCGATGGAAGATTTCAGCCAGGAGGCGGCTCTTCTGGAGGAGGCAGGCGCGGGCATTCGCATTGCCAATACGCGGGAATTATTAACAGGCATCATGCAATCACTGTCTGATCCGAAAGATTTGCGCGTCCGTGGCGAGAACGGCCGGGCAGTTGTCCGTGCAAACATGGGAGCGGCCGAACGCTATGCGGAAATGGTTAGCAGGTGGATAGACCGAAGACTGAAGACCGAAGGTTTATAAGCTGAAGTTATCTTGACAGCCGATGAAAAGATGGTAAGAAAATACTGGCTGTAATACCTTGGAGGTGGTTGTTTATGCAGAAAAAATACGAGGCGCTAAGCGAACAGGTCAACCTGACAAGAACTTTCATGGCGAGATCGGTTATTTACAAGTACCTGAACAGAACAAACCTGATCTGCTATTCAGAACTCTCCAGACTCATCGGTTGCAAGGCCTTTGTCAAGCATGAAAACCACAACCCGACCGGATCATTTAAGATTCGGGGGGCGCTTAATTTCTTTTATCACATGTCTGAGGAAGAGCTGGAAGCGGGCATCCTTGTTGCGACAAGAGGCAACCACGGATTGGCGATGGCTTGGGCGGGGCAATGGTTCCATGTGCCCTGCACGGTTGTCGTACCGGAAAACAACAATCTGGAAATCAACAGAATTATCGAAAGCTACGGTGCGGAAGTCGTTGTCCACGGGGAGGACTTCTACGATGCCCAGTCTTACTGCGATGAGCTTGTGGACAGCGCGGGTTATTACTATGTCCAGCAGGGCAACGAACCGGAAATCTTAAACGGCCTGGCCACCATGGGACTGGAGATCCTGGAGGATCTGCCGGAAGTGGATACCATCATCTGTCCTATCGGCGGCGGTGCCGGCTGCGCATCACTTCTGAAAATTGCCCGCGCCATCAAGCCCGCCATCGAGATCATTGGCGTGGAGCCTCAGAACGCGCCATCCTTCTATAATTCATGGAAAAAGGGAGAAATCGTCACGCTCGATGATGCCCATACGGTTGCAGACGGCCTGGCCGCCAGAACGGTATTCCATCTGCCCTATGTTCTTCTCAAGGACACCATCAATGATGTCGTCCTGCTGACCGAAGACGAGATACTGGAAGGTGTTCAAATGGCGCTGACAGCCACCCATAATCTGGCCGAGGCCGCGGGCGCCGTTTCTCTGATGGCTGCTTACAAAATTAAAGACCGCCTGGCCGGTAAAAACGTGGTGATGATCATGTCCGGCGGCAACCTGAAAACGGATACCCTGAAAACGGCATTGGCGTGCTGATGTGCGCTGCAGTGAATCTGAAACAATATCATTGATTATCTAACGAAACATGATATGGATAGATTCACCGGCGAAATATAACCAAATATGAAGCAGATTACGGCACAATTGAGTTCTCAGGAAGTTTAAAAAACAGACGAGAAAGGGAAGGGTGAAGAGTATGGCGATTTTTGAATATGGTGAGTACAGCAGCAAATATGAAGCCCCTGATAATTTGGTGGAGATCTTTGAAAAGAGTGCCTCCAAATACGCGAATAATCTGTTAATTGGAGAGAAAGATAGTGCCGGAGTTTATCAATGGGTAACTTACAGTCAAATCGCAACCCGCGTGAATAATTTACGAGCGGGATTATCCGCGATCGGGGTTAAAGCAGGAGACACCGTCGGGATTATCGCGAATAACCGGAAAGAATGGTTGATCGGGGAAATGGCCACCCAGGGCTTAGGCGCAGCATATGTGCCGATGTATGAAAAAGAATTGGTTACGATGTGGAAATATATTGTGAAGGATGCCGCAGTCAAGATCCTGTTTGTATCCAAACCGGAAATTTTGGAAAAGGTGAAAAATTTCTCTGCCGAAATTCCCACGCTGAAACAAATCTACCTGATTGAGGGTTCAGGGGAAAACTCCATGGACGCATTAGAGAAAAAAGGAGCGGGAAAGCCCGTGCCTTCTCTTAAACCAAAACCAACGGATGTTGCCGTATTAATCTATACATCAGGCACCACCGGTGAACCCAAAGGCGTCCTTCTATCTCACGGAAATCTGGCGGAAAATGTCAAAGCCGGCTTGGCCTGGTTTTTAAACTTAACCGAAGAAAGCCGATGCATCTCCATGCTTCCCTGGGCGCATTCTTTCGGGATCACGGCTGATTTGCATGCTTTTATCTTGAGAGGCGGTTCCATTGGCATTATGGGGTCAGTGGAGACTTTGATTGATGATTTGCCCAAAATCCAACCCTCGTTCATGACCACCGTGCCCCGGATCTTTAACAAGGTCTATAACGGAGTCTGGGCCAGAATGCGGGAAGAAGGCGGTTTAAAATTGAAGCTCTTTGAAGCGGCGCTGGCGGCGGCCAAACTCAAGCGGGAAACAGGCAAAGCGAGCTTGAAATATAAAATCCTGGATACAATCGTCTTAAAAAAGATTAGAGCCCGTTTTGGAGGGCGCTTGGTCAACGCGGTAACCGGCAGTGCACCCATGAATGTGGAAATTGCCAAATTCTTTATCGATGTTGGAATCCCTACCTATGATGCTTATGGTCTGAGCGAAACATCCCCGGCCATTACCATTAATTCGCCTTTAATGGGGAATCGCTTGGGATCGGTTGGGAAACCGATCAATAAAACCAAAGTCGTGATTGATCGGTCGCGAACAGGTGAGACCGGCGACGATGGCGAGATCCTTTGTTTTGGGCCGCAATGCATGATCGGATACCACAATAAACCGGAAGTAACCAAAGAAGTCATTGTGGAGATGAACGGGATGCGGGGAGTGCGCACGGGGGATCGTGGACGCCTGGATGATGATGGTTTTTTATTCATCACCGGTCGATTCAAGGAAGAATACAAACTTGCCAACGGTAAATATATCCATCCGGATACCATTGAACTGGAAATGAAGGTGATGCCCTGGATTCTAAATGCCGTGATCACTGGGGCAGGGCATGACTACAATGTGGGGCTAATTGTGCCCGACATGAAATTATTGAAAAATTTAGCTACGGAGCTGAATTTATCAGTAGAACCGAAAGATCTTTTCGATCCTGCGAATCCCGCGGGCCAAAATTTTAAGAATTTGTTGACTGCAGAGGTTCAAAACCATCTCAAAAAAACAATAGGATCCTACGAAATTCCACGCAAATTTGCGTTTATCCTGGAAGATTTCACCTTGGATAACGGCATGCTCACGCAAACCATGAAGCTCAAGCGACGAGTGGTCATGGAAAAATACGGGGACATGCTGGAAAATCTCTATAAAGAATAATCATCAGCGGTCAGGAGGGGCATCCGTCCCTCCTGCAACCACCAATTTACTTTTAAATCATCACCTTTTCTTCATCTGTGCTTCCGCAAGTTACGCCCTTGATATATTTCCATGATTATTATAGATTCCAGCCCGTATTTTATGGATATGAAAAGGAGTCTTAATATATGGCCCAACCGACAACCTCAAACCCAACCGATTTCATCCGTGATATTATCGACGAAGGCATCCACACAAATAAAAACGCAGGCCGCGTCGCCACCCGTTTCCCACCGGAACCCAACGGCTATATACATATTGGTCATGCCAAGTCGGTATGCCTCAACTTCGGCCTTGCCCGGCAGTATCAGGGAACCTGTAATCTTCGTCTGGATGATACGGACCCGGCAGGCGAGTCTATGGAATTTGTCGAATCGATTATCCGTGATGTCCATTGGCTGGGATTTGACTGGGAGGACCGTCTGTTTTATGCCTCCGACTATTTCGAAAAGCTTTATTCATTCGCCATTGAGCTGATCAAATCCGGCAACGCCTATATTTGCAGTTTAAGCCCCGATGAAATCCGGGAGCACCGTGGAACGTTCACCGAGCCGGGCAAGGAAAGTCCCTATCGCAACCGTTCCGTGGAGGAGAACCTGAACCTGTTTGAACGGATGCGGGCCGGTGAATTTGAGGATGGCGCCCATGTTCTGCGCGCCAAAATTGACATGGCTGCCGCCAATATCGTTATGCGGGATCCCATCATTTACCGTATCAAACACGAACCTCATTATAGGACAGAAACAAGATGGGTCATTTATCCCATGTATGATTTTGCCCATTGCCTCTCCGACGCGTTGGAAGGCATTACCCACTCCATCTGCACGCTGGAGTTTGAAAACAACCGACCCCTTTACGATTGGATTGTAGAGAGGCTAATCCCGGCCAATCGCCCGAAGCAGATTGAATTTGCCCGTTTAAGTTTGAGTTATACGGTGCTCAGCAAACGCAGGCTTATTGAACTGGTACAGAAAGGTTATGTGAAAGGCTGGGATGATCCACGCATGCCCACCGTGACGGGAATGAGACGACGGGGTTATTCACCGGAGGCTATCCGAAAATTCTGCGCCGAAATCGGCGTGGCCAAAAACGACAACCTGATTGACGTGGCTTTGCTGGAGCATTGCGTCCGCGATGACCTCAATGAGCGAGCGCCCAGGGTGATGAGCGTTTTGCGGCCGTTGCGGGTCGTGATCGACAATTACCCGGAAAACCAGGTGGAAGAGTTCGAATGTGCCAACCATCCGCAGCGTCCTGATATGGGAACGCGGCAGGTTCCTTTTTCCAGAGTGCTCTATATTGAGCGCGACGATTTTCTCGAAAATCCGCCCAAAAAATATCATCGTCTTGGCCCGGGCCGGGAAGTTCGCCTCAGAAACGCCTATATTATTAAATTTGAAAACATGGTGAAGGATGAACACACTGGCGAGGTGGTTGAAATCCATTGCACCTATGATCCCCAGACCCGTAATGCATCGCCGGCGGACGGACGCAAGGTGCCGGGCGTTATTCACTGGGTATCAGCAAATCACGGTGTGCCTGCGGAAGTGCGATTATACGACCGGCTGTTCAGTATTGAAGATCCGGGAAGCGGAGGCGACGATTTCGTCAGACATCTGAATCCGGATTCTCTGGAGACCCTGACGACTTGCTATGTCGAGCAAAGTCTGAAAGACGCTAACCCGGGGAGTTCATATCAATTTGAAAGACTCGGGTATTTTTGTGTTGATGAAAAAGATACGAAAGCCGGGAAACCTGTTTTCAATCGTGTTGTGCCGCTGAGGGATTCGTGGACTAGGATAGCCGAAGGAAAGTAAGGATTAAAATTGGCTGGGGAACAAGGATTCGAACCTTGATTGACGGAGTCAGAGTCCGCTGTCCTACCATTGAACGATTCCCCAGTAGAAAATGTTGAAGAGCGCTTCCTGTCCGGTTTTTATCCTGTTGACGGGCGGCGTGAATATAATGCGATTGATATTTTATGTCAACAAATTTCATCCTTCCTCAAAATTATTATGTAAGCATTTGCAATTGTTTATTTTTAATCTATTTCGAACAAAATAGATGAATGAAAATTATATGGCCAACGGAGGGTGCGGTCATGTCCATATCCTGCTTGCCGTAGGCGATGGAATAAGGGTAAAGGGGGGCAAAAATCGGCCCGCCGCCCTTGACACTCTACGTCCCCGTTCTTATATTAGGCGCGCTTTAAGCAGCGGTTTTTAAAAGGAACTGAGGGTAAATCATCATGAAAGATCACATTGTCAAATTATTCAAGGAAAGTTGCCGCGTTAAGGAGGCTTTTATCAATGATAATCTCGGTAAGCTGGTGAACGTCATTGAGATTCTGACAGCAGCTCTTAAAGCCGGAAATAAAATCATGATTTTTGGCAATGGCGGTTCCGCCGCGGACGCGCAGCACATCGCCGCGGAATTTATTAACCGATTTATTATCGAAAGGCCGCCGCTACCGGCTATTGCATTGACAACAGACACGTCCGTTATTACCGCTATAGGTAACGATTACGATTTTTCGGAAATATTTGCCAAGCAGATCCGGGCGCTGGGGCAAGAAGGCGATGTGGCCTGGGGAATCAGCACCAGCGGTAATTCGCCCAATGTGCTCAAAGGCCTCGAGTTGGCCAAGAAGATGGGTTTGGTAACGCTGGCTTTTACCGGTAAGGACGGCGGCGCTATTGCCCAGATAGCTGATTTGTGCCTGAATGTGTCATCTAGCAGCACGGCGCGGATTCAGGAAACACATATTACGGCAGGTCATGCGATTTGCGAACTGGTGGATATTAAATTATTCCAGAAGCCGGATTTAAAATAAAAAGTGGCAGGGGCGGGAGTGAAAACGAAAAAAGACCATATCGATAAAAAAATAAAGGTGGATACTTCGGAACCGGTTGATGTCGTGGAAGAAGCGGCTGACACCGAAACCGAAAATTTAAAAGAAGCGCTTGAAGCGAAAGAAAAAGAAGCCAAAGAGAATTACGACCGCTATTTACGGACTGTTGCGGAATTGGATAATTATAAAAAGCGGGCGGCGCGGGATAAAGCCGATATTCTTAAATACGGCAAAGAGGATTTGGTTAAGGACATTTTACCTTTTCTGGATAGCTTGGATCGTGCGCTGACACATGCGGACAGCAACGATGCGCAGGCCTTTAAGTCGGGGATTACGCTGATTCAGGATCAGCTGCTCGGCTGTCTGAAAAAACATGGCGTGGAGAGAATCGAAAGTGCCGGTTTGGATTTTGATCCCAACTTTCACGAGGCTCTGATGCAAATGGATAGCGCGGATCATCAGAACAACCAGATCGTCAGTGAAATGGAAAAAGGCTATTTGCTCAACGGCAGACTGATTAGGCCATCGAGGGTCTGTGTATGCAAAAAGACTACAGAAAATAATGGATGTGCAATCAATGATACAAAGGGAGAATAAGGAGGAATAAAATGGGAAAGATTATCGGAATAGATTTAGGAACGACCAATTCGTGTGTGGCGATTATGGAAGGGGGCGACCCGGTTGTTATTGCCAATCAGGAAGGCAACCGCACCACGCCTTCAATTGTCGCCATTACAGAAAGCGGTGAGCGGCTGGTGGGCCAGGTGGCCAAAAGACAGGCGATTACCAATTCGGAAAATACCGTTTACGCCGTCAAAAGAATGATCGGCAGAAAATACAGCTCCAAAGAAATTCAGTATGACGTGAAGATCTCTGCTTACAAGATCACTGAAGCGGGGAATGGCGACGCGCAGGTGACCGTGCGGGGCAAAAATTATTCTCCGGCGGAAATTTCTGCGATAATTTTGACGAAGATGAAACAGACCGCGGAAGACTATCTGGGAGAAAAAGTAACGGATGCCGTCATTACGGTTCCGGCCTACTTTAATGATTCACAGCGTCAGGCGACCAAAGACGCAGGCAAAATTGCCGGCCTGAATGTTTTACGTATTATCAATGAACCGACCGCTGCGGCGCTGGCGTACGGTCTGGATAAAAAGAAAGATGAAAAAATCGCCGTTTTCGATTTGGGTGGCGGCACCTTTGATATTTCTATCTTGGAATTGGGCGAAGGCGTTTTTGAAGTGAAATCGACCAATGGCGATACGCACCTGGGCGGCGAAGACTTCGACCAGCGCGTCATGGATTATCTGGTCGCTGAATTCAAGAAGGATCAGGGTATTGACCTGCGCAGCGACAAGATGGCGCTGCAGCGCCTGAAAGAAGCGGCGGAAAAGGCGAAGATGGAGCTTTCCACGACGATGGAAACGGACATCAACCTGCCGTTTGTCACAGCAGACGCGTCGGGGCCCAAGCATATGAACATGAAGCTGACACGCGCCAAGCTGGAACAGCTGGTGGAAGAGCTGATTGACAAAGTCATTGGTCCCTGCCAGACCGCGCTGAAAGATGCCAATCTATCAGCCAAAGATATTGACGAAGTCATTCTGGTCGGTGGTATGACTCGCATGCCGCGTGTCCAGCAGAAGGTAAAAGAGATTTTCGGAAAAGAACCGAATCGGGGTGTCAACCCGGATGAAGTCGTGGCGGTTGGTGCGGCCATTCAGGGCGGTGTTTTGGCAGGCGATGTCAAAGACGTTCTACTTTTGGATGTCACGCCGCTTTCTCTGGGCATTGAAACCCTGGGTGGCGTTATGACGAGACTGATCGAGAAAAACACGACGATTCCCAGCAAGAAAAGTCAGATTTTCTCGACAGCGGCCGACAATCAGCCTGCGGTGAGCATTCATGTTCTGCAGGGCGAACGCCAGATGGCCGGAGACAATAGAACGCTGGGCCGTTTTGAACTGGTGGGTATTCCATCCGCGCCGCGTGGCATTCCGCAGATTGAAGTAACATTTGATATTGACGCCAACGGCATCGTGCATGTCAACGCCAAAGACCTGGGCACCGGCAAGGAACAGAGCATTAAGATTACGGCTTCCAGCGGGCTTTCCGAGGCGGAAATCGAAAAACTGGTCCGCGATGCGGAAACGCACGCGGAAGAAGACAAGCGCCGCAAGGAACTCATCGAGGCCAGAAACCACGCCGATTCTCTGGTATATTCCGTCGAGAAAAATATCAAGGAATTCGGCGATAAGGTCGATGCGGCGGAAAAGACTAAAATTGAAGAAGCTATTGCCAGCGTGAAAAAAGCGCTGGAAAGCGACGATCTCGAAGCGATCAAGAAAGCTCAGGATGACTTGATGACTGTCTCGCATAAACTGGCGGAAGCCATGTATGCCAAGACGGCCGGTGGTCCCGGTGGACCGGGCGCGGGTGGCGCGGGAGCCGCGGGCGGCGAAGGCCAGGCCTCCGGCAAAAAGGACGATGATGTCGTGGATGCGGATTTTGAAGAAGTGAAAAAGTAAATCATTCCTATCCGAAGTCCGAAACCGTGTTTCACGGTTTCGGACTTTTTATATCGACCTGTCCTGAAAAATATTCTACAATTCTTCATGACTATTTAAGGAGGCACAATGAAGAATTATCGCCTGCTGGCTGCAATATATATTATATTTCTATTTGTCTTCTTAACAGGTTGTGTAAAGGGGCCTTTGATTGCCCCAGAAAAAGCAGCGATGCCGGAAGTAAAAGCGATTCAAAAACCTGCTCAACCTCTGAAAGCCACGCCATCGCAGGCCAAACCACGCGAAGTCAAATCTCCAGAAATCAAGCTCCCCGAAGTTAAGCAACTGGAAATAAAGCCGCTGGTCGTCTTACCACCTTTCCGGCCAGTCAATCGTAATGCAATCGGTTGTGTTTTTCCTCTTGCCGGTCGCTTTGCCGATGCGGGAAGCAAGGCGCTCGACGCGGTTCTGTTGTCGGCGGAGATATTCAATCAGCGTTTTCCCTCACCATGGGAAATTATTGTCGCCGACTCCGGTGAAACCCCGGATGGCATGAAGGAAGCCATTGCCTATTTGGCAGATGGGGCAAAAGTGATGGCGATTGTCGCCATCACCGGCACCGTCGAAGCAATCATTGCTGCCCGCGAAGCCCAGAAACGACAAGTGCCGCTGATTTTAATTACCTCAAAAGAGGGTGTCACGGAAGCTGGTGAGTATGTGTTTCAGCATTTTCTGACGCCGACTCAGCAAATAGAGGCCTTAACGAAATACGCCTTGGATAGATCAAATATCACGATTTTTTCCATCCTTTATCCGCAAGATGATTACGGAGAAGAAATGGTCCGTATCTTCCGTAGCGAAGCTCAAAAAACGGGCGTCAAGGTGGGTAAAGCCATTCCTTACAGCAAGACGCAAACGGATTTCACGGAACAGATCAACAAACTGACAGGAAACAAGATAGGATCATCGGATAAAGTATACGCCGCGACTCAGGAAGCAAAAACAAGATTAAGAGTGAACGTTGAAGCCCTGTTTATTCCGGATTCAGCCTTGCGGGTGAAGATGATTACCTCTCAACTTGCTTTTCATAACGTCAAAGGGATGCAATTTTTTGGGACAAGCTTATGGCATTCGCCTGATTTACTGAAGAAAGGCGTTGAATATCTGGAAGGGGCCATTTTTGTCGACAGTTTTTTTGGGAACGGCTTTCTGCCGGAGACCAATGATTTTGTTGATATTTATTATTCAGCTTACAACCGGGAGCCCGGCAATATTGACGCCCTGTCTTATGACACGATGGGAATGGTCCTGGGTGTTTTGGAAGATCAGCAAATTAAAACACGCGCTGAGTTCATTCAAGCCTTGCTGGCCGTTGAGCGTTTTCGGGGAGCCACAGGAAGTATTTCTTTTGGCGGCAACCGAGTGGCCCAAAAAGACGCATTTATTTTGAGAGTTCAAAACGGGAAAATTGAGCAGGTGAAATAATGCGTGAAACGTATCTCGTGACCCCCTTGCAGGGGGCGCGAGCGTGAAGCTTAGGGAACAGGGATGAGGATTTTACTGACCAACGATGATGGAATTTATGCGCGGGGCTTAAGCGCTCTTTACGAAGAACTGTCGAAGGAGGCTGATTGTTTTATTGTCGCGCCGGAAATTGAACAGAGTGCTGTCGGGCATGCGATTACGCTTTTTCGCCCTTTGATGGTGCGGAGCGCAACGAAAGGCGGCAAATTTCTGGGTTATGCCGTTTGCGGTACGCCGGCGGATTGCGTGAAAATCGGCATCAAGGAACTGGCCGGACAAATTCCGGACCTGGTGGTTTCCGGAATTAACCGAGGCGCCAATTGCGGAAACAATGTGATCTACTCAGGAACGGTTTCAGCTGCGACGGAAGCGGCGATGATGGGCGTTACCTCCATGGCCATCTCTCTCGATACGCATCAGGAATCGGATTTTTCTTTTGCCGCCCGGATGGCCCGTAAACTGGTTTTATTCCTTGCCGCCAACCCCTCGCTTGCAGGTGGCGCGTTCAATGTTAACGTGCCGTGTCTTCCGGATGATCAGGTTCGCGGTATCGCGGTCGTCCATCAAGGCAGAGCCCGAACCATCGAATCCTTTGAGAAACGCGTGGACCCGCGGGACAATACTTATTATTGGATGTCGGGAGAAAAAACGGCAAGCCCGCAGGAGATGGACACGGACTTAGGCGCGCTGGCCGCAGGCTATGTCACCATCACACCGATTCAATATGACCTGACCCGATATGAGCAATTGCAATCGTTGAAACACCTTGTAGAACAGCAGCTTTGATATTGGTTGTCGGGACTAATTAAGATGGACTGATCCAAGATAACCTCCGCCTGTTTATTTTTTCAGCGTATCAGTAGCACTGGAATGGGGCTTTTGTGAATGATGTGAGAGGTTGTGCTGCCCAGAAGCCATTGGCGCAGGCGGTTATGCCCGTAGGCGCCCATGACCATTAATTCCACCGCGCCTTCAGCAATGAATTTGAGGATTTCATCTACTTCACGGCCTGCGGAAATGATCACTTCGCAATCGGCCAAGTTTTTTTGAGCCATTTCCTCAACCTGCGCGGATAAATCCGCTGCTTTTTGCGCGTCCGGGCTGATAATGAGGACAGTGATCGGCCATTTTGATTTTTCGGAGATGTTTAGACATAACGCCAATGCTTTTCTGGCGGGGGCACTGCCGTCATAAGCCAGTCCTATGCTTTCGATCTCACGGAAGGACTCCGGAATGACTATGACGGGTTTTCCCGAACGGCGAATTACAGCCTCGGCAACCGATCCGAGCAGTCCGCCTTCCTTCAAGTGAAAATGTTCCCCTTTTTTTGCCATCAAAACTAAATCAGCGTTTTCGGCTTCTTCAATGATGGTGTCGCTGATTTTACCGATATTTTTTTTCGTTAGACAGGAGATACTCGCCGTTCGGCAACGATCTTCAAAATTCTTCAAGACGGCGTCGGCTTTCTCTTTAAGCGACGTTTCAACGGCCTCAAAAAAACCGTCATAGGGCGGCATGCCGACGGTGGCGGAGATATCGGTCATCAGCGGTCCCTGAATTAGATACACGTCGATGACATGCAGTCCTGTAAGTGTTGCCTCTAGTTTTGGCGCGATATAGATGCCGTAATCGACAGCGGTGGCGCTGTTGGCCGATCCATCAACCGGAATGAGTATGGTTTTGATCATGATGTCTATCTCCTTGTATTCAGAGGGTGATCATTTTTGCTTCTTATCAAAATGACTCAGATCATGCAGCAAATTGGCAACATCCTTTTCCTCCCAGGTGCGCGCCGAATCGGCGTCTTCGCTATTGTCTTCATCGATATGGGCGCCGTCTTCGTTAAAGGTCAGAAACTTGCCCGCCAGATTGCCGTTTTTATAAGTCGCTTTCTCTTTGATTTGTCCGTTTTTGAAGTAGGCGATGTAGTCGCCTTCTCGTTTATCATTTTTAAAGAAACCCTTTTCCTTAATTTTCCCGTTTTTATAATAGCAGAAATATTCCCCCTCCAGTTTTCCGCTTTGAAAATTTTCTTCTTCCCGTAATTCCCCTGTTTTATAATAGCGATGGTAGGGGCCGTGCAGCTTTCCGTCTTGATAATGCTCTTCTTCGCGCACATGACCGTTTTCAGAATAGGAAATATAGAGACCATCCATTTTATTATTGATAAAATTTACTTTTTCCCGAACCTGCCCGTTGGAATAATAGCTGATGGCGGGGCCGTTTCTACTGTCGCGGCTGAAATGAAGCTGCGCCATGATCTGGCCGCTGGGAAAATAAGTTGTGTATTCACCCTCCAACTTTCCGTCCAGCAGATATTTCTTTTCCTTTACTGCTCCGTTTGGATAATGAATCATTATTTCCTCGGCCATAAGATTATTACTCGTCTCAAGGGTTGTGTTGTCTATTTCCAGTGTTTAAGATTTCTAAACAATCCTCCGGGATAATGCAACTAAAAATAGCCAATCTCCTACAAATTTTGTTTTACTTTTTGTGAAAAGGCTATTAGGGTTTGACATCCGGAGAATGAGTCCCATATAATAAGTCCATCATTACAATAAAGAGCGGATAGAGATGATCGTTTCCAATTTAGATACAACAAGGGTCGCCATTATCGGGCCGGGACGCCTGGGGACTTCGTTTGCTTATAAGCTGGGACGCGACAATAAGCGCGTCGCCATTTATTATCATAACTCGGACGTCTGCAAGGCCATTAACCGGGACCACTTGAATCCCATTCATTTGACAGAGGATTTGGCCAAGTTGGTGGGTGGCATGGATCAGGTTCCGCGTCTGTCACCGAAAGTTTACGCGACTAATGACCTGGAACATATCGTCGAAAATAACGATTTCATTATTTTATCCGTCACGATGAATCGGCTGCCGGAATTACTCAATTATCTCAAACCGATAATTGATAAAAAGGCGGGCGATACCTGTCTGATTTCGCCTATCAAAGGATTGATTTCCGACGAAATATCGACCGAGTTGATCACGCCGTCGCAACTCATTCACAATCATTTATATAATCTGGAGCATAAGTATCAGGTTGCATGCATCGGCGGACCGTTTTTTGACGTGGACATCGCCTTGGGTAAACCGGTTTGCCTAACCGTTGCGGGGAATCGCCGCACCGCCAACATTATTCGGGATCACCTGCTGATGTTTAACCGCAAGGAACTCAATGCCTATTATAATTTTGACAAGATCGGCGTGGAGGCTTGCGGGGCGTTAAAAAATATCGTGGCCAATATCAAGGGCTTGACGGATTCACTGGATTTAGGCGATTCGATACCCGGCACCATCTTTGCCCGTTCCGGTGTGGAAATCCGTTCGCTGACCCGCCTTTTAGGAGGCAGTTTTCAGGCGTTTCACTCCCAGGCCGGCGTCGGCGATATGTATGTCACCGTTTCTTCTATGGCCAGTAAAAATTACCGCTACGGGAAATATTTCTATGAGCTTTACACCGGCAATCCCATTGAGACCAACTTAAAGGTGTTGGGCAGAATAGACGGTACGCCGGAAGGTCCCAATACCATTCGCAATGTTTATAAATATTTGGAAAAGAAAAACATGTACAGCCCGCTTTTTTCCTGCGCCTATAATATCTTTAATAAGGGCGGCAACAAAGACGCGATTAAAGACATGATCCTTCACGCTTGCCAGTTTGATAAAAGAAAAAATGAATATATCGGACCTTTTTCTAGATTGATGTATCGGCTTTTTCCCGATTACTGGTATAGGCGGGATCAAGAAATGTTTGATTGATGCAATTCACGCAATGGGCGGGAAATTATGTGGAAGCAGAAAATTGTGTCATCCGGGGAAGTTTTGGCGAAAATTGATCCGGGTATGAGTATTTTCCTGGGGACGGGCATGGCTGAACCCCGCACGTTGGTCAGGCACCTGATGGAATCCAATCAAGCTAACTTGCAGGATTTGGAGTTGATCCAACTGGTCAGTCTCGGCGATGCAGTAGCCATTGATGAACGTTATGCCCGGAAGTTTCGTTTAAAGACTTTTTTTTCCGGATGGCTTGCCTCCGACGCCATCAGCCAGGGACGGGTTGACCTTATCCCCAGTCGTTTCTCGCGTGTTGCCTGGCTTTTTAAAACCGGCGCTATCAATATTGACGTGGCTTTTATTCAGGTAACCCCTCCCGACGAAAACGGCTATGCTTATCTAGTAGGCGCATCCGTGGAAAGGCAGGCCATGGAAATGGCCAAAATTGTTGTTGGTGAAATCAATTCGCAGATTCCCCGGACGATGGGCGACACGCTGGTGAATATGGATGACTTCCACTATCTGGTCGAGGCGACCGAGCCGCCATATTATGTCGAGCGCTGGCCGTTGCAGGAAGTCTATCTGAAAATCGCCGTCAATATTGCTTCGGTCATTAAGGACGGCAACTGCATTTCCTATGGGATCGGGCCGCTCTTTGAAGCGTTGGCCAAAACGCTGGCCACGAAAAAGAATCTGGGTGTTCATTCTCCTTTCTTTACCGATGCGCTGATGGAACTGGTCAAGAGTGGCGCTATTACTAACCGTTATAAAGGCGTCTTTCGCGGCAAGACCTGCGCGTCCTACGTCATCGGCACTAAGGATCTGATGGCTTGGCTGGATTTAAATGCGCTGGTGGAATTTCAACCACAGGATATTGTGATGGATCCCCGGACCATTGGCCTTAATGACAACATGGTTGCCATTTTCCCGGCGCGGAAAGTCGATTTGACCGGTGATATCGCGCTGCATACCGGCAAGGGCAATGTGACCGCCGGTCCCGGCAACGTTCAGGAACTCTTTTGGGGGGCGGCGCTGTCCAAAAACGGCCGGACCATTTTTTCCCTGCCCAGCCGCAATCGCAAGGGAAAACCCAACATTCTTCTTTCTTTGGATAAATATCCCTTCCAGTTTACCAATCGTGAATCCATGGACGTTGTTGTTACAGAATACGGCGTGGCCCATTTAATGGGCAAGACATTGCGCGAGCGGGCACAGGCGCTCATTGAAATCGCGCATCCCGACGACCGAGCCGAGTTGGTCAGACAGGCCAAAGAAGCGAAGATGATTTACGCTGATCAAATATATTTTGCCGAGTCCGGCCATCTTTATCCGGATAAAATCGCCTGTTCGCATAAATTCAAAGATAGCGTGAACGTCCGCTTCCGGGCGATCAGGCCGTCCGACGAAGAAGAGATGAGGCGGCTGTTTTACCGGTTTTCCGACCAGTCGGTTTATTACCGTTATTTCAGCCCGATCAAGACGATGCCTCATAAAAAGATGCAGGAATATGTTAATGTGGATTACCGCTTCACTATGTCTATTGTGGCCATTATTGATGAGTCCGGCGTTGAAAAAATTATCGGTGAGGGCCGCTATGCCCGGTCGCAGGGAGATCCTTTTGCCGATACCGCGTTTATTGTGGATGAACACTATCAGGGCATGGGCATTTCAACTTATCTTTTCAATCTTTTAATACGTGCGGCCCGGGAAGAAGGCATGGCCGGATTCAAGGCCGATGTTCTGGAAAACAACAGGGCCATGTTGAAAGTTTACGAAAAAGCACCCTTTCCGGTAGAGACCGTTCTATCGGGCGGCGTGTATAAAATTATCATCCCTTTCAATACGCCATAGAACAATGATATTGGTGATCATCAGCTTCCGTTCTGCGCCTGCTATTTTTTTCCGGACTGCTGGAGAGCCGCCTCGATGAACTTCGTGAAGAGGGGATGGGGCTTTGTGGGACGTGATTTAAATTCGGGATGGAACTGGCAGCCCAGAAACCACGGGTGGTCTTTAATTTCAACAATCTCAGCCAGCGAACCGTCAGGCGACGCGCCGGTAATGCGCAGCCCTTGATCGGTCAGCGTCTTTTTGAAGTCGTTGTTGAATTCATAACGGTGGCGATGACGTTCGGAGATTTCTTTTTGACCGTATGCTTCAAAAGCGAATGAAGGTTCGGAAATGGCGCAGGGCCAGGCGCCCAGCCTCATCGAGGCCCCTTTGTCTCTCACACCGCGCTGTTCGGGCAGCAAATCAATCACCGGATATTTTGTCGTCAAATCAAATTCGGAGCTGTTGGCCTTTTCCATGTGACAAATATTTCGGGCGTAATCAATGACGGCCATTTGCATCCCGAGACAAATACCGAAGTACGGAATTTTGTTTACCC
>JANYAF010000261.1 GCA_025355175.1 Deltaproteobacteria bacterium
TTACACCTATTACGATGACTTCGGCATCCAACTGGACACGAAGTCCGGAGCGGGCTTCCTGCCGCCGATTCAGCAGTGACGGCTTCGAAAAAAAGGCGAAAAAAGGGGGGGCAACTCTCGAATTTTGTGGTCATACCAAGTCGCATTCATAAGGATAACGAACCAACGTAGTCCGAACCTCGCGTGACCTTCAGGTTATTAGGTTCGCGTGTTCAACGGGTCTAATAACCTGAAGGTCACAAGCGACCCGAACTACTGTTAACAAAGGCTTCGTCCGCGATCATCGAAAAAACTGCTTAATCAACCACCTCGCGAGCTCGCTGCGGAGAATTGACGCTCGTCCCGCAACAGCGGGATTTAAATGGTGCCGAAGCCGGGATTTGAACCCGGACGGATTTTGTCCACTACCCCCTCAAGATAGCGTGTCTACCAATTCCACCACTTCGGCAACAATTTAATATCAGACATCAATACCACATTTCCGCTGATCGTTTTTGAAAAGCCAGAGTTTTCAGGTTTGCGTATATGAAAAGAACAACGCTTATTTCGCTGCCGGTGCAGCAGCGGGTGTATTCGCCGTGCCGGGCGCAGTAGCCGGTGCTGCAGGCGGCGCTGCGGGTTTTGGCGCTACGGGAACCGTTTGCTTCGTCACAGGGGTTGACACCCCATCCATCAAAGCCGACGTTTTTCTTGATGCTGTATAGGTTAATGCGATGGAAGTCAGCATGAAAACGATGGCTACTCCCGCCGTCATTTTTCCCAGAAAAGTGCCCGAGCCGCTGGAACCGAAAACGGTTTGGCTGGATCCGCCGAAAGCAGCGCCCATATTCGCGCCCTTGCCTGCCTGAAGCAAAACGATTAAAATCAAGGTAATGCAGGCTAAAACGTGTATTATTGTCACCAATGTCGTCATCTTTAACGTCCTTTTTTAGTAAAATTCAATTATTTTCAGTAATCTGCCGGATACATATCACCGGCGGATGTTTTATTCAACGCTTCTTTATATGGGAAGACCAGCCTTAAATTGCTTAATAAAAACAATTATATCTTGATTGAGAAATCCAATCAATCCTGTGCCTGCAATTCAAAAACGTGCGGATCATATCCAAATGACGGGAAATCGTCAACTTTTTTCTTTTATGACCGTATTTGAACCGTTCCCTACGCTTCACGCTTCACGCTTCACGCTTCACGCTTCACGCTTCACGCTTCACCTACTCACTATCACCCCCACCCGGTCGCAGTATTGGCTGATCGGGCAGATGCTGCAAAGTGGCGATACGGGCTTGCAGGTTTTCCGGCCGAAGAAGACCAGCAGTGTGTTGTAGATAATCCAGTGGCGGCGCGGCAGTTTGGCTCTGAGCGCAAATTCCGTTTCATCCGGTGTTTTGGTGACAACATATCCCAGCCGGTTGGAAATGCGGTGCACATGCGTGTCCACGCAAATGCCGTCCATGCCGTAAGCCAGCGTGATAACCAGATTGGCCGTTTTCCGTCCGACACCCTTGATGCTTAAAAGGTCGTCCAGATTATCCGGCACTTTCGAGCCAAAGCGGTCTATAAGTTCCCGGCAGGTATGATGAATGGTTTTGGCCTTGACCCGGTAAAAACCAACCGGATAAATCGCTTTAGCGATTTTGGCCTGAGGAACTTTCAGCATTTCCTCGGGAGTTTGGGCCAGCGCGAAGAGCCTTTCCGTGGCGACCTCCGTGACTTCATCTTTGGTACGCAGGCTCAAAAGAGTGGAAATCAAAATAACAAAGGGATCGCGCTCGCTTTCCGCCAGATGCGAAACAATCGGCATCGTTCCCACAGACAGTTCTTTTTTCAGGATTTTAACGACTTGATTGATATGATTATCTTTCATCGAGGCATCCCCTTATTATGGGTTCATGTGAAAAGCAAGTCTTTATCCACAAACCCGCATCGATCCGTGATTGGAATAGTCATAAAATTATTCATAAAAAGAACCCGTTTAGCCGAGAGTGTTTTTTCTTGACAGGGCCTCTTTATTCTTATAATGCCCAGTCTGCAACTTTGCGCGCATTTGATGGAGTTTGGCGCTTCAGGGAAACGGTTCCGGCAAAAATCCCCGATAATCAAGCAGATAAAATCCATCCGGCAGGTCGCCTAGTGTAAATCTGATTATGCGGGGAAACATATTGAATTGATGCAGAAAACCAGGAAATATCCAATAAATCCGCAAAATGAAAGCGGCTCTCGAAAAAAAAGGCTGGGGCAGGTCATTGTCATTGAAGATCGTTGCAAGGGCTGCGGCTTTTGCATTGCCAATTGTCCCCGGCAGGTTTTGCGATTTTCCTCCAGTTTTAACAAAAAAGGCTACCATCCCCCCGAAGTGAATGACGCCACAAGGTGCGTTAATTGCCATTTCTGCGAAGTTCTCTGTCCTGAATTTGCCATATACAGCATTGAAAATGACGACCTTAATGAATGAGGGTTGAAGGAGATTGGTTTTGGTTGCAAAAGAAGTATTAACAGGAATGCATTTCATGAACGGCGATGAGGCCTGCTGCGAGGGAGCGCTGGCCGTCGGCTGCCGTTTTTTTGCCGGCTATCCGATCACACCGGCTACCGAAATTGCTGAATCCATGTCGCGACGGCTGCCTCAGCTGGGTGGCATTTACATCCAGATGGAAGATGAAATCGCTTCTATGGCGGCAATCCTGGGCGCCAGTTGGGGCGGTGTTAAATCCATGACCAGCACGTCCGGACCCGGATTCTCTCTGATGATGGAAAATATCGGGCTCGGGATCTGCACGGAAACGCCCTGCGTGGTCTGCAATGTCCAGCGGGCGGGGCCGAGCACAGGGCTTCCCACGGCGGTGGGCCAGGGGGATATGATGCAGGCGCGCTGGGGGTCGCACGGTCATTACGAGATCATCGCGCTGTCTCCGGCCAGTCCGCAGGAAATGTTCGATATGACCATCCGCGCCTTCAACCTTAGCGAATACTATCGTCTGCCCGTAATTATTCTGGCCGATGAAGTGGTTGGGCATATGAATGAACGAGTCATCATTCCGCGCGAGGATGACATTGAAATCATCAACCGGCGGAAACCCGCCGTTTCGCGGGAAGACTATCTTCCCTATGAAGCGGACGCGGACGGGATCGCGCCAATGGCCAACTGCGGCGACGGTTACCGGATTCACGTAACCGGCCTTACCCATGACGAACGCGGCTATCCGGCGATGAACGCCAAGGCGCAGGAACAAATGGTCACACGCCTGGTCGGTAAAATACGCAATAATCGTGATAAAATTATCAGCACAAAAAATTTCTATCTGGATGATGCCGAAGTCGTCGTGGTGTCTTACGGCATCAGCGCCCGTTCGTCCATGAAGGCCGTGCGCGACGCACGCGATGAAGGAATCAAGGCGGGATTGATCAAGCTGGAAACCATCTGGCCTTTCCCCGAAGAACTCATCCGCAGCATCGCTCCTCAGGCCAAAGCGATGATTATGGCGGAGATCAACGGCGGTCAAATGGTCCTGGAGATGGAACGCTGCGTTGGCGGCGCCTGTCCCGTAAGTCTGGTCGGAAATTTAGGCGGCGCGATTCTCCACCCCAATTTGATTCTTGGCGCTATTTCCAAAGCTGCAAGAGGGAAAACATGACAACATCAAAACCCGTAAAAAACATTCCACCTCATCCGATGGATTCTCTGCTCAGAACAGAAAGAATTCCGCATATCTGGTGCCCCGGCTGCGGCATCGGCACCGTGTTTTCCGCCGTGATCGCCGCGATTAAGAATACCGGCTGGGATCCTAATTCCATTGCGATGGTCTCCGGTATCGGCTGCACCGGACGCATGGCCGGTTACATCAAGCTGGATTCTTTTCATACCACGCATGGCCGCTCCCTGCCATTTGCCACCGGCCTGAAACTGGCGCGTCCGCAAACAAAGGTCATCGTTGTTTCCGGAGACGGCGATCTCTTTGCCATCGGCGGCAATCATTTTATTCATGCCGCCCGCCGGAACATGGATCTGACCGTGATTTGCGTCAACAACCTTAATTACGGCATGACAGGCGGCCAGCAGGCCCCCAGCACGCCGCTGGGCGCCAAGACAACGACATCCGTCAGCGGGTCGCCGGAAGAACCTTTCAATTTCAGCTATCTGGCCTCCGCCTGCGGCGCGACGTATGTGGCCAGATGGACAGCCATGCAGGTGAGGTCGCTGCGGAGCTCCATCAGCGAAGCCCTGGAAAAGCGCGGCTTCAGTTTTGTCGAAGTCATTACGCCCTGTCCCTCCTCATTCGGGCGGCGCAATCGCATGGGCAGCGCGCTGGAAATGCTGAAATTTTATCATGGCCGTTCGGTCATTCGCGGCGACATTGATCCCAAAGATGCGGCCATGGATATTGATAAGGAAATTGTTGTGGGGAAATTTGTTGATATCGAGCGACCCACATTCTTGGATCACTACGAAAAATTCAACCGTCCTCAGATGCCGCAGTGGCGTTCCATGCATCCTGACAATCAGAAAGGACGGTGAAAAGCTATGCCGGACAAAAGGGAAAGACATATTTTAATCACCGGTTTCGGCGGCCAGGGTATTGTCATGGCCGGCGATATTCTGGGAAAAGCGGCAACGCTTTACGATCATAAGCACGCCACCATGACACAGAACTACGGGCCGGAGGCGCGCGGCGGCGCCTGCTCCAGCCAGGTCATTATCAGCGGCGAGGAAATCCTTTTCCCTTCAGTGGAAGAGCCGGAAATTCTGGTCTGCATGAGCCAGGAAGCCTATACGAAAAACGTTAAATCCCTTCGTCCGGAAGGCACCTTAATCTGGGATACGGATCTGGTTCACACACGCAAAACCGATATGCACTACAAAACATTTCACATCCCGTCCACGCGCTTTGCCGAGCAACTCGGAACCAAGATGATGGCCAATATCGTCATGCTGGGATTTCTCTCCGCGGTTGAGCCTCTTGTTCATTCCGAAGCGCTCAAAAAGGCCATTATGGATTCCGTCCCCGGATCCACGAAAGACAATAACCTCCATGCCTTCAATAAAGGCAGGGAATACGGCACGTCAATCATTAAGGGATTGGTGAAGGAAGAGCAGGCGAAACACCAGGATTAGAAAAAGGCTGACCCCCTTGCTGACCTAAAGGTCACGCGAGGGGGCGCGAGGCCGAAGGATAAGAGGATACACATGAAACGTTTTTTATTATTGGTTACTGCATTTTTATTTTTCCTTATGGCGGGACAGGCATTCGCAGCAACTGCGACTGATCATCTGAACGCGAAAGCACCCGTTGGGTATTATCCCGGGGAGTGTAATAACTTATCCTCCTTGCCCGCCAAAGAAAAAGAACTTGTAGAATTTGTCTGCAAGGCAAAAGCTTTCGCTTTCGCTAACATAAAAAAAATGGGCAAACAAAAGGGATTGGCCGCTACGTTTAAGGAATTTGAGAGGCAGGCCGTTGATCCCGAGTGCAAAGCCGGCAAATGTTCATTCCAGAAGGGGGAACTTTACATGTTCGCCTATGAGAACGAAACGCAGGATGGCCGGACTGTAAAGATTTACTGCCGGGCGCATGGCGCAAACCCGGCAATGGTCGGCAAGGATTTCTTCCATACAGGTTTCGCGATGAAGGCTTATCCTCAATATGGGATAAAGAACGAACCGGACGCTAAATTCTTCCGCATGGTTTCCGACGCCGCCTACCGGGAAAACGGTTATGATAAAGGTTTTGTTCTGTTCACCTGGCCCAATCCAATGGATGAAAACAAGATATGGCTGAAAAAAAGCTATTCCACAAAAATCACGGATGCCATCTGGATCGGCTCCGGAATTTACATGGAGAAGGTTGATCGATAAAGGACGTCAATTATATCCTTCTTCATACGCCAGTATGTCCAAATGCAGCGTGGCGATATCTTCCACATCCAGATTCACTTCTTCGGATGATTTCGACAACTCGACGATTTTAATATACCGGCGGCACTTGTTACAGACATCCACCCGGTGGCTTTCTTCGCCTTCCACGGCAAAATAGGCCAGAGAATGTTGCTCTTCGTTACCGCAGAAGGGGCATTTGATCCGGCGGAAGTGCCATTTATGTCCGCACTGGTGGCAGAACAGATAACGCCTGCCGTCTTCGCTTTCCCGGATTTCGCCGATTTTCGGTTCCTTGCCGCAGATAGGGCAATACCCTTCCGTCCAGTCGGATTTTTCAACAGCCGCTCCATATTGCTCGGCGATAACTTCCAACTCCGGACGGAGACTTTCTTCGATAAACAAATCGACCAGATCGAGATGTTCATCATTTTCTCCCGCCATTTTCTCTTCTTGGCCCAGAATTTCGTCTTCGGCAGGATTGGGATTAAATGACGCTCTGATAATCTTTTCCCAATCAAATTTTTCATCTTTAATAATATCGAGAAATTTATGCGCTTCCGCAGGCATTCTTTTTTCAGCAATGGCGATCAGCGAATAAAAATATTCTTTCGGGCGGGTTAAGTCGTATTTTTGTCCCGCAAGATCAATTAGGGGAAGGCCGCCTTCCATTTTTCCGGAAATTAATTTATCTTCCACGGAAAAAATAGGACTCGTCATATTCTTTCGGTATTCTTCCCGAAGAATCAGAATTTCCGCCAGTATATCCAGTAAATCCGTATAGTGAGGAATACTTACCTTGTAATCCTCTATTGTTTTTAAAGATTTGCGCAGTGTTGCAGCCATTATTTATCGTCCTCCATATTCTTCTTTTGCCAACTTTATCCCGCTGCTGCGGGACGAGCGTTAATTCTCCGCAGCGAGCTCGCGAGGTGGTTGATTCATTCCAAGGCGACCGTGTGGTTAAGATAACAACGGCAGCACCTCAATGCAAAGTCCGCTTCGCCTATAGCCGCTTTCCATTGTATCTTCAAGTAATATTTATTTTACGACTATATTGTTGAAATATTAAAAGAAAACAAAGGTGATGACGATAAACAAAACAACCAGAATGGGAATTGAATATTTGAACATGTAACCGAAAAAGCTCGGCATTTTGACGCCCGCTTCCTCAGCGATGGATTTAACCATAAAATTGGGCGCATTGCCGATGTAGGTGTTTGCCCCCATAAAGACGGCGCCGGCGGAGATGGCGGCCAGATATGGAATTTTTTCGACGATCAGGGCGGCTACCGCCTGCGCTTCGGGTATGCCGGGATAAAACTTGCCCAGGGCGCTGTTAAAAAATGTTAGATAAGTCGGGGCGTTATCCAGAAAACTGGATAAGGAACCCGCCGCCCAGAAATACTGAGCCGGTGTGTTGACGGATTGGATCAACCAGGAAAGCGCGCCGTGTTCACCTGCTTTTAAAATAGCCAGCGCGGGAATGATGGTCATGAAAATGCCCGCGAAAAGATAAGCCACTTCCAGAATCGGCGCCCAGCTAAACTCGTTGCCTTTGCGGACTTCCTGGCGAGTGAAGACGAGGGATAAAATTCCCATGACGATCAGGATGGCGTCCTTGATTAAATTGGCAATCGTTTGAGGGATGCCGAAAATATTAACTTCGCCAAGCTTTATTGTTCCACTGAACAAGACAGCAGCGATGATGCCCGCCAAAAAGATAAAATTCAGGGATCCTTCAATTCTCAAGGGCTCTGGCTCCGCATCAGGTATGGCGGTTTTGATTTCTTTCTTGTAGTAGTATGAATCCAGAATAAAATAGAGCACCAGCAGAACGACACTGGCAAAGGCCATTTGCGGCAGAATGTGCATCGTCCAGAAGAAAGGAACGCCGTGCAGAAAGCCCAGAAACAGAGGCGGGTCACCCAGCGGCGTGAGCGAGCCACCGATGTTGCTCACCAGAAAAATAAAGAAAACGATTGTGTGAACTTTATGCACGCGCCAGCCATTCGAACGCAGGATCGGTCGAATCATGAGCATGGACGCACCGGTCGTTCCGATGACGGATGCCAGGATGGTTCCAATAAACAGGATCAAGGCATTGACGGCAGGCGTTCCTTTCAAGGAACCTTTAACATAAATCCCCCCGGAGACGGTAAACAGCGCCCATAGCAGAATGATAAAAGGGATATAGTCGATAATAAAAATGTGGGCAATTTCATAGACAGCAACGTCTCTAAAGAAATAAATAAAAGGAAGTGCCAGTGCCAGCGACCAGAAGGCGGATACTTTGGGAAAATGGTGATGCCAGAAATGAGGCACCATCAAGGGCATCAATGCAACCGAAAGTAAAATGCCAACAAAAGGCAGTATCGACCATAATGGCAATACAGAACCAATATTCTTTACTGCTTCTTCAGCAAAACATGTTGCCGGAAGAACTAATAAGAAAATTAAGATCGGATATAAAATACGGGCGGTTTTTTTCATATTATTCATAATGAGCTCCGTGTGATGAGTCGGGATTATATATGGTCAATATTTTATGTCAACTCTTTATGACGATGGACTTGATCTCCCGGTGTACAACCACTGGAAATTGCGGCCGGTGCTGTTTTGATTCCGCCGGGTGTTGATTCCGCCGGGTTGACATAAGATGCTTACATGTCTATAATCCATTCACTTCATCGAAAGTAAGGCGAGGGGCTATGGACATCACTGCTTTTTGTTCTTCGGAACTATTCAAGTTTGCTATTTTACCGGCCATTATTTTTCTGGCCCGGATCTGCGACGTAACCCTTGACACATTGCGGATTATCTACGTGTCGCGAGGGATGAAATATCTGGCGCCGCTGATCGGTTTTTTTGAAGTCTTGATCTGGCTCATGGCCATTACGCAAATTCTCAGCAACATGACGAATCCAATCTACTATATAGCCTACGCGGGCGGTTTTGCGATGGGCAACTTCGTTGGTATATTGATCGAAGAAAAAATGGCCATCGGCACGGTTGTCATCCGGATCATCACGCAAAAAGACGCGACGGAATTAATCAAATTTCTCAAGTGCGACGGCTACGGGATGACGCATGTGGACGCCCAGGGGGCGGTAGGGCCGGTGAAAATTATTTTCACCATTGTTAAAAGAAAGGATGTCCAAAATGTTTTGGAGTTGCTCCGCAAGTTCAATCCGCTGGCGTTCTACACGATTGAGGACGTGCGTTCCGTTCGCAAGGGGGTTTTCCCGCTGATTAAACCGAAAGCCATAAAGCACGGCTCAGCCGCCGGCAGATAAAGAACATCTTACTCCCGGATGCGTTTCTTGAGTTCTTTGATTAAGTTGTTGAGCAGATCGCTTGCGTCAGCTGCAATGGCGACGTCGGCCATTTTCATCATCGTTGCCTGGGGATTTTTATTGATCGCGACGATGAAATTCGCTTCGCCCAGGCCGGCGGTATGCTGAATAGCGCCGCTGATGCCGAAGGAAAAAAGAATCTTGGGTTTAATGTGTTTGCCCGCCTGTCCGACCAGTGCGTCGTGATCGGCCCATCCGGCGTAAACCACTGGCCGTGTCGCGCCGACGTCTCCGCCTAAAAGTCTGGCCAGTTCATTGAGCTTTTTGAAATTGTTTTTATTGCCCATGCCGCGTCCGCCGCAAACAATCACCGTCGCGTTTTCAATCGTGTGCCCTTTTTGCGCCGCGCGTTCATATTCCACCACGCGAACCCGTGATACGGGTAGATTGGCCGGCAGCGACAGACGCTCCACGATGGCGGCGCGTTCATAATTGTGCGGAATTTCCTTGAAGGTGCCGGGACGCACGGTAGCCATTTGCGGACGGTGTTTTTCCGTGACGATTTCCGCCAGCATATGGCCGCCGAAAGACGGTGCGATTTGCACAAGCAGGCCCTCCGGTGAGATATCCAGACCGACGCAATCGGCAGACAAGCCGGTTTTCAGGCGCTTGGCTAACCTCGGCGCAAATTCCCGTCCAAAATCCGTTGCGCCGATCAATATAATGTCCGGGTCTCTTTGCCTGGCCAATTTTTCAATCAGCGCCAGGTAATTTTCCGTGCTGTAGCTGGTCAGCGACGGATGGTCAATAGCCAGTACGCGATCCGCGCCGTGCGCGGTATATTCCATAATCCATTCTTCAACATTGTGTCCGAAAACGACCGCGCAGACTTCCGCGTCAATGACACGCGCCAGATCCACCGCTTTGGAAATCAGCTGCAGTGTCACGCGGTTCTGGTAATAGTTGCGGTAGTCGCCGAATACCCAGATGCTCTTTTGTTTGTTCTTCATCGTCCGTTTGTTTTTACCTGTCTTCACGCCTGCTTTTCGGCCTCTATTGATTTCCCGATAACCGCGCTGATGGTCCGCTGGTAACGGTCGAGGAACTCACCTGCGGCAATGGCCGCCGCGCCCGTTATCATCACATTTTCCTTTTGCGTTTTGCGGATGAAGACGCGGCGCACTTTTGTGCGTGACCCGCGCGCTTCGAGATTTGCGGCTGTTATTCCCAGAGCATCCGCATTCAGAACGGGAATGTCCGTCTCCATAAAAGCCTTGTTGAGGCCGGCGAAAGATGCGTAACGCGGCTCGTATCGTTCCATGGAAATGGTGACCAACGCCGGAAATTCCATCTCCAGCGTTTCGCGGAAATTATCCACCAGACGTCGCACGCGCAGGATGCGCCCGGAAACGTCCAGGTGTTCGGCGTAAGCCGCCGCGGGCATGTTCAGCTCCTCAGCCAGCTGCGGACCCACCTGCGCAGTTTCGCTGTCCGACGTGTAGGCGCCACACAAAATCAGATCACAACCGGGAACTTCTTTTTGAATCGCCGCCGCCAGGATGAAGGACGTGGCATACGTGTCGGAACCGGCTAAAATCGGGTCGCAGATGAAGATGCCCCGGTCCACTCCCATCGCCAAGGCCTCGCGCAGAACTTCTTCGGCAGCGGGCGGACCCATCGTCATGACCGTGATGGAGGCACCCCGTTTTTCCTTGATTTGCAGCGCCGCTTCCACCGCGCGCTTGCAGGCCGGATTCATCATCCCCGCCGCCAGATCACGCCGGAGCGTGCCGGTTTTTTCATCCCAGGGCAGTTCGGTGACCATCGGCACCTGTTTAATACACACCACAATATTCAGCATAGATGCTCACATCATCGGTTGAGATAGTATCGCGCGGGCGATGACCATGCGCTGGATTTCGCTCGTGCCTTCGTAAATTTCCGTAACCCTCGCGTCCCGGAAGTATCGTTCCACATCATATTCTTTGCTGTAGCCGTAACCGCCGTGAATCTGGACGGCAAGCGACGTCACCTTGGACGCCACCGAGCTGCAATACAGTTTGGCCATCGACGCCTCGCAGCCGAATGCCGCCCCTGCATCCTTGCTTTCACAGGCGCGATACAGAAGCAGGCGCGCGGCCATGATTTCAGTGGCCATGTCAGCGATATAGTTTTGAATCGTTTGCTGGGAGGCGATGGGCTTTTTAAACTGCTGCCTTTCCTTGGCGTATTTGACCGCCGCTTCCATTGCGCCCTGCGCGATGCCCAGCGCCTGGGCGGCCACGCCGATCCGGCCGTTATCCAGCGTCGTAAGCCCGATCTTCATGCCATCGCCTTGTTTTCCCAGGAGGTTTTCTTCCGGCACAGGACAGTCTTCAAAAAACAGAGAAGAGACGGGATTGGCCCGCATGCCGCAGAGGTCCTCGAGTTCGCCGCGCAAAAATCCCGGGAATTTACTCTCAACAATAAAAACACTGCTTTGCAGCTTGTTGTCGGGCGACGACGTTAATGCGAAAATTAAAGCGACGTCGCAGACCCCGCCGTTCGTGACAAATATTTTTGTGCCGTTTAAAAGGTAATCCGTGCCGTTTTTGACGGCTGTGGTTTCCACGCTACCCGCATCGGAACCCGCGTTGGCCTCCGTCAGGCTGAATGCGCCGATTACATTTCCTGCGGCTAATTGCGGCAGATATTTTTCTTTTTGCGAGGCATTGGCAAATTGCAAAAAAGGATAAACGGCCACGCCGTTATGGACGGTGACGCACAGCCCCACCGCCGCGCAGACGCGGGAGATTTCTTCCACCACAATGGCGGCGCTGATGGAATCCAGAGCCGCGCCGCCGTATTCTTTTGGAACTTGCAGGCCAAAATAATTGAGTTCCCCCATTTTGGCGATGACGTCGCGGGGGAAGATCCGCTGCTGATCAATTTCGGCGGCAATGGGCGCCAGTTCCGCTTCGGCGAAATGCCGCGCGGAATTGCGGATCAGTTTATGTTTCATACACGGGTTAAATTGCAAAATTCGTCTCCCCTGCTGGGGCAATACGTTTCGTGCCCCCAACAATTTCACTGGCCTATAGAAAAAAGATGCGGTAAAGTCAATAAAAGATTCACATTATCGTAGGGGCGGGGTCTTCCCGCCCTGATTCACCGAGGTCTTCCCGTGATAGATGCGAAGATTACGGGAAAGAAGGGCGCGAAAACCGCGCCCCTACGGAGACAAAATAATGGACAAACCAAAATCTGGTTCAAAAACAAATCATCGCCGTTCCCTCCGGTTGCCACATTACGATTATGCGCAGCCCGGAGGATATTTTATCACCATCTGCACACATGACCGTGTCTGTTTATTTGGCAACAATGTTAACGGGGCAATGGTATTGAATGATGCGGGAATAATGGTTGAAAAATATTGGAATGAAATACCGCAACATTTCACCCATGTCACATTGGATGAATATGTCGTAATGCCCAATCATTTTCATGGCATCATTTTTATCGTAGGGGCGGGGTCTTCCCGCCCTGATTCACCGGGGTCTTCCCGTGATAGATGCGAAGATTACGGGAAAGAAGGGCGCGAAAACCGCACCCCTGCGGTTGGTAATATTGTGGCGTATTTTAAATATCAATCGACAAAGCATATTAATGTTATGCGTAATGGCGAATTTCAAAAATTCTGGCAACGCAATTATTACGAACGTGTAATACGCAATGAAAAAGAATTGTTTGAGACGCGGCAATATATTATAAACAATCCCATGAATTGGGAATTAGATGAAAATTATCGTAGGGGCGGGGTCTTGCCACCCTTCAGTGGTGGTCATCCCGCCCTGATATTGAATAAAGACCGCGAAAAGAGATGGGCGCGAAGACCGTGCCCCTACGGAAGGAGATCAATATGAAAAATATTTTTATCACTTTACTTACGGCGGTTTTACTATTTTCTTTTTTACCTTTGTTGCAGGCGCAGGAATACGGAAAGATTCGTGCGCTCCGTGAGAGGGCGGCTTATGTGACCAAGCAAAAGAATGATTTTGTCGTCCGGGTTTTAACGTCCTACAAAATCCGTCACGAGATCAATGGGCAGGGCGCCGTGGTCCGTATCAACATGGATAACAAATGGATGGACATAACGGCCATTGAAATTGTTCCTGTGCTCAAAGAATCCGCTGACAAAAGCCGAGAGGTTACCGCGCATGAATTGTTTTTCTTTACGACTGATGGGATTCTGGATGTTATTTCGGCCCTGACCATCCGGTAATCAGGACTGGCCAGCCTTGCTTTTCATGTCGGCCAGCTTGGCTTTATCCAGATAGTATTTGCCGTCGCCGGTTTTGATGACCAGCCCCTCGGCAATCAGGACACCCAGCGCCTTAGGACGCAGATTGCTTGTCCCTACGCGAAAGAAATTCTTCCGCTCGTCCTGAAGTTTAATCGCCTTGCCTGCACTGAAAGCCCTGGCTTCTTCCATTTCGGCGATAATTTTAAAGCACACCCGCCGCAGGCCCAGGCCGGTCAGATACATGGCCGCCAGGACAAAAACGATAAAGGCGCCAATCAGTAAAATAATTTGTAAATAAATAGGCATATTAGTGAGCATTCCTTACTGTTTTTTCCACGATGCGATTGCTTCCGGGGCCAGTTTAATTAGACTTCAACCCGAACACTTTCCCGAAATTTTTTCAATCCTTACACCCATCACGCAAACTTTGTCCAGCGCATCGTCCGCATAAGCAAATGAATCCCGCCCCGTGTACTTTTTCATCAGGATATTGAGCGCCTTCTTTTTCTCGTCGGCTCCTTCGATAAAATAAACCTGACCAAATCCGATGACACTTTTGTACTTCATACCCCACGAACACGCCGTGTCGGCAACCCTCAAATCACCGGGAATGTCCACTTCAAAGCAGACCGAAGGATTTTTCCGCAGCATGTCGATTTTTTTGCCTGATTTTGCACAGTGGAAATAAAGATGGTGATTGCTCACGGCAAAATTGACCGGAATAATATAAGGACTGTCGCCTGCGGCCATCGCTATCCGGCCGACCTGCGCGGCTTGTAAAATAGCGTCAATTTCTTTGGGGTCTTTTATTTCTTTATCCGAACGGCGCATTGTATTGATTCCCTTCCCTTTCCTTTCCAACCGGCCAAAAATAATCAGCCCCGAAGAACTCTTGGCATGTTTCAGAAAGTTATGATAAAAAAGCAGCACTTTTTCTGATCGACTTTTTGCAGACTGCTTTCCTATGGTGTTTTTATCCGAACAACGCAAAAAAGTCGATGACTTTATGATACGGATATGAGAGAAAAAAACATGGATATCAAAAATAATCGGGCTATCGGCGTTTTTGATTCCGGCATCGGCGGGCTGACGGTTGTGCGCGCGCTCATGGAACGCCTGCCTTTTGAAAACATCATTTATTTCGGCGATACCGCGCGGGTGCCTTACGGCATTAAATCGGTGGAAACGATCAATCGTTACGCGATGCAGATCACGGAGTTTTTGCTGAAGAAGGATGTCAAGCTCCTGATTGTCGCCTGCAACACGATGGCGGCGGTGGCCTATCAGGCCATCCGGGATTTATCCCCCGTGCCGGTGCTGGAGGTGATTGAAGCCAGCGCAAAAATCGCCGTTGCCGAAACGCGCAGCAAGGCCATCGGCGTGATCGGCACACCCGCCACGATTAACTCGAATGCTTACTCCCGCGCCATTCACCTCTTGGATCGCAACGCAAAGGTGTTTTCGCAGGCCTGTCCCTTGTTTGTTCCGCTGGTGGAAGAGGGCTGGTTTGATCATGCAGCCACAAGACTTGTGGCCGAGGAATACTTAAAGCCGGTGATGGCCGAACACATCGATACGCTGGTGCTGGGCTGCACACATTATCCGCTTTTAAAACCGCTCTTTCAAGATATCGTGGGAAAGCAGGTCCGGTTGATCGATTCGGCGGAAGCGATGGCGGAAATTGCCGCAGACTTGATTAATCGGGAAAATCTGAGCAACGAAAACCATCTGTCGCCGGATTACCTTTTTTGCGTAAGCGACGTGCCGTATCGTTTTCAGACCATTGGCGAGCGTTTCCTGGGACGGACGCTCCCGCGCGTCGAGATGGTCAGGCTTTAGCTTATGAAAATACTTCTTGCCGGTTATAATGTCGATTACGATTTAATTTGTGAACTCAAAGATAAAAGCGCTTTGGGGCAGGATATCACGCCGGAAACCATCTCCGCCGCCTACGCGCGCATCAGCCGCAGCCCCAAATCCGTTGATGAACTGCGCGCAGACGCCGTGGCCTATGTGGACAAAGCCCGCAAATCCAACCGCAACATCGTGTTTGAAATGGGCCATAGCTCGGTGGCCGAGCATGCCGTCTTCAATATCGACGTCATCGGCGTTTCCCGCCTGCTTGTGGAGGAAATTGAAAAATTTCGCCTATGCTCCTATACGGAAAAATCGCAACGCTATGTCCTGTTTGATAAGGACTTTGTTGTCCCCGATGAAATGACCGAGGCGGGTCTGTAGAATTTGTTTGTCGAAACGGTTCAGATGCAAAATGATTTTTACCATCAGCTCTATGGCGAACTCCGACCTTATGTCTTTGAACAAAACAAAGAACTGGCTGGAAATCCCGCCAACAAGTCCATGCTGGAAGGCTGGGCCAAGGAAGATGCGCGATACGCCATATCGCTTGCCACGGAAACGCAGCTGGGCATGACAATCAACGCCCGCAATCTGGAGCTGATGCTGAGAAGGCTTTCGGCGCTGCCACTTGCCGAGGCGCATCTCTTCAGTGAAAAGCTCTATGCCGCGACCAAAGACATAGCGCCGTCGCTCATTCGCTACACCGAAGCGACCGACTACGACCGCTTGACGCGGCGGAATCTGCGTGCCGCCGCCAAAAAACTTCCGCAACCCAACGTGAATAAATCACCCGATGTCCGGCTGATTTCCGAGACACGGGACGCCGATACGCAGGCGGCCGCAGTCCTGATTTTCGCGTCATCCGGTCTGAGTTTCGATCTCTGCCTGAAGCAGGCCGGGAGAATGAGTGTGCGCGACGCAAAAGCCCTTTTCAAAACCGCCTTTGAACATCTGCAACCCTACGACGCGGTGTTGCGGGAGCTGGAAAATGTTCATCTGCAATTTGAGTTGGTCACAAGCGCCAGTTGCTTCGCCCAGCTCAAAAGGCACCGTATGGCGACAATCATTGCTCAGGATTATGACCCGCAGCTGGGGGTGACCGTTCCGCCTTCCGTGCGCGCCATCGGCAGACAAAAGGAATTTATGGACATCGTGCACCGATCGGAAGATGCTTATTGCCAAATCAAACATAAGCTGCCGTTTGCGGCGGCTTATGTTCTGACCAATGCTCACCGCAAAAGAGTGCTCATGAAATTAAACGCCCGGGAACTTTATCATCTGTCTCGCCTGCGGGCGGACGCGCACGCCCAGTGGGACATCCGCGAGCTTTCCGAAAAGATGCTCAAACAGGCGCGTAAAGTCATGCCTCTAACCCTGATGATGGCTTGCGGCAAAGATAGTTTCCCGGCGCTTCAAAAGAAAGTATTTTAGTTTCCTGCAATCCCGTGTAATTATTCTCTGTGATAACTGTCAAAGCTGTCCAAGTCAACGGAGGATGAACGAAATATTTTAAAATTTTCTATTGAAATATTATTTATTTAAATTGCTGCCTCAACCAAATCGTATCGCGAATCCCAATTTGCCTTGACATGTTTTCACGGTTTCTATAATATCCGCCGGACATAAACGGAAGCTGAAACAGATGTAATCAACTCTATCAGTTGTATAGTAGGGGCGGTGATCAGATGGATATGAAGCGCGCGTATTACGAGGATGTTGAACTTTTCAAGAGCGGCACCATTCTTTTCT
>JANYAF010000027.1 GCA_025355175.1 Deltaproteobacteria bacterium
CGCCTGAATATCTCAATCCAATTCTTCACGCCCTGGATGAATTAAGAAAAAATTACGGTGTAACGCTTTTATTATCCACGGCGACCCAACCGGCGCTTTCACCGCAGAAGTCACCGTCTTTCTCATTTGAAGGATTGGCCGATACAAAAGAAATCATTGAAAATCCCGATGACCTTAACAAACAGCTCAAACGCGTTGATGTAAGAATATTGAGATCACTCGATGAACCGGTGGAATGGGAAGATTTGCGCGATAAACTGGTAGAACATGCCTCCGTTCTCTGCGTCGTTAACCGCCGCGATGATTGCCGAAAGCTCTGGCAACTTATGCCGGAAGGGACTATTCATCTTTCCGCGCTCATGTGCGGTGCGCATCGTTCAGACATTATAGCCGCGATCAAGCAAAACCTGAAAGAACGTGTGCCCACACGCGTGATCAGCACGCAATTGGTGGAGGCCGGGGTGGACATTGATTTCCCGGTTGTTTACCGCGCCTTGTGCGGATTGGATTCCGTTGCGCAGGCGGCGGGCCGTTGTAATCGCGAAGGTCTGCTCAAACAGGGGCATGTTTTTGTCTTTCGGCCGCCGACAGAACCACCCGTTGGTCACTTGAGACAGGCGGCAGGCATCGGCAAACGGTTGCTCCAAAAAAAATGCGATGATCTGATCGCGCCGCAGAATTTTACCGAATATTTCCAGGAACTATACTGGCTACAAGGGGAAAATCTAGACAGGCATGGCATTCTAAAAGATCTGGCGCCGGATGGTGAATTCCGTTTCAGTTTCCGAACTGCTGCTCGTAAATTCAAAATCATTGATGACGGAAGGCAGGCATCTGTCATAGTTGCGTATGGCGCGGGCGCAGAGCTGATTTCCGAACTGGAACGAAGAGAACCTGACCGCTACCTGATGCGGCGTCTTCAGAGATATATCGTAAACCTGCCTCGTTATCTTCATGACAGGCTCGTTTCGGAAGGAGCGATTCGCATAATTCACGATGGCATTTACATTCAGGGGCACAGCGCCATGTACGATGAACAAATTGGTTTCTGTCCCGATCGTTCGGTGGTTTATGCACCGGATGATCTCATTGTATAAAAATCAAGAAAGGAGGTCACATGGATGACAAAAAATTGAGTAGCCGGACTTTTTTCCTGAAAGTCTGGGGAGAAAACGCCTGCTTTACGCGGCCGGAGATGAAAGTTGAACGTGTCTCTTACGACGTCATGACGCCATCCGCGGCCAGAGGTGTTCTGGAAGCCATTCTCTGGAAACCCGCCATTTGCTGGCATGTGGAACGAATCGACGTTCTTAATCCGGTGCGATGGGAGTCGGTCAGGCGAAACGAAGTAGGGGGCCGCATGTCGCCGCGTAGCGAGGGGATTTTTATTGAAGACCAGCGCCAGCAGCGCGCGGGTCTGTTTCTGCGCAAGGTTGCCTACACTATCCACGCGCATTTCAGCATGACGCCCAAGGCGGGAGTAGAGGACAACATCAACAAATTTCAGGAAATGTTTGTCCGACGCGCGCAGAAAGGCCAGTGCTTCAACCAGCCTTACCTGGGTTGCCGGGAATTTTCAGCCCATTTCGAGCTGATTCCCGACGAGTCGTCGCTTCCCGAACCGGCCAGGGATACGCGTGATTTGGGGTGGATGCTTTATGACATGTGTCATGATGCAGCAGGAGACAATGGCGGCCACATCCATACCTGCACCGACGCTTGCCACCCGTCTTTTTTCCGCGCGCAGCTTTGCAATGGAACGATCGACCTGAAAACGGCGGAGGTGCGAGCATGATACTACAGGCACTTAGCCAATATTATCAACGAATTGCTTCTGATGAAGTGGGTGTCGCTGCTGAAGGATTTCAAAAACAGCCCATCCCTTATCTCATTGTGCTTGATGAAGCAGGAAGATTCATCGATTTTCAGGATACAAGAACCGGTGAGGGAAAAAAGAAAATAGCCAGAGAATTTATCGTACCTAAGGCGGTAAAGAAAACCAGCGGCATAGCCTCTAATCTTCTTTGGGATGTCCCGGCATACCTCTTTGGCATTCCAAAGACTGACGCCAAAAAAGATGAAGCCGATCAGAAAAAGAGGGCTATTGAACAACACCAGGAATTTATAAAAAAAATAAAGAATGCGTTTTCTGATACAGAATTTGATCTTGGTATTAAGGCCGTGATTACTTTTTTAGAAAATAAAAACTTTGTGCCTGTTTATAGCCATCTTTCATGGAAGGAAATTTCAGAAGCAGGTTCATTGCTGAGTTTTCAATTGGAAAGAGACACCTGTCTTGTATGTGAAAGACCTGCCGTCGTCAGTGCAATTCAGAACATGACACAGGAAGAATCAAGTGGAAAAACAATTTGCCTTGTGACGGGTCAACAAGATGTTCCGGCAATACTTCACACTGCAATAAAGGGTGTATGGGGGGCTCAGACATCGGGTGCCAATATTGTCTCTTTCAACCTGGGGGCATTTACATCTTATGGAAAGTCACAGGGGAAAAATGCACCCGTTGGGGTAAGAACTGAGTTTCAATATACGACGGCCCTAAACATGCTGTTGAAAAAATGGTCTATGCAACGGTTGCAAGTTGGAGATGCCAGTACAGTCTTCTGGGCTGAAAAAAAGCACAAACTCGAAGACGTGTTTGCCGATATTTTCGGTGAACCGGCCAAAGATGACCAGACTCAGGACATCAAGTCGCTGATCGCCACGCTGCGTGCCCCGCAGATAGGCGCAAAACCTGAACTCGATTTGCAAACCGAATTTTATGTCCTCGGCCTTGCGCCAAATGCC
>JANYAF010000082.1 GCA_025355175.1 Deltaproteobacteria bacterium
CAGAATCAATGAAGCCCATAATACAAGATCAAAACTAAATCGTTACGGGTTTAACGATCAGGAGTACGCACTTCGCAAAGCCCCTGGGTTAACCCGTATCGCTGTTTTAGGGGATTCATTTATCTGGGGCATTGGCGTCGAGGACCAGGTGATCTGGACGAATAAATTGGCGCGTCTGCTGAACCAGAATGGCGTTAAGTCTGAAATTCTCAATTGGGGAAAACCGGGCTGGTCCACGCTTGACGAATACCGTTTTCTGAAGTCAGACGGCACCCGCTATGATTTCGATCTTCTGCTGGTAGGATTTGTGGTAAACGATCCGGTTATGGACGATAGCAACATTAAGCGTTTTATTTATACCGGCGGAATCATTGACAGGCTCCTTGTCCAGCCTGTCAGCCGGTATTTATTCCCCAATGCGATCTCTTTGACTGTTGATTTGATCAATGGTTTTTTTGATTCATTCTTTGACTACGGTTATCTCAAATGGCTGAATAAAGTTTATACGGAAGAGAATCTGAAACAATATCAGGCGCTGTTGAAGGAAATGTCTGAATATTGTCATGCCCGCCATATCCGGATGCTCTTTGTGATGACCCCCGAAAACCACCATTCCTGGTTGCAACAGCGGTTTGAAAAAGTTATTCCGTTACTAAAAAACGCCAATATTGATTATCTGAATTTGTATCCGGCCGTCCATGAAGAGCTTCATCATATTCCCAATCGAAAATTATGGGCAAATCCGGGAGACGGACACCCGGGAGACAGGGTAACGGATGTCTATGCGCGTCATACGTATCGGTATTTGATGGATCAAGGCTATATTAAACCTTCCACCCAAAAATAAAGGATGAGAGTTTCAAGACTTTCATAAAGACCCTATGTCGAACTATTATCTTGGAATATCGGCTTTTTATCATGACAGTGCCGCCGCGCTGATCAGCGAAAACGATATCATCGCCGCGGCCCACGAGGAGCGATTTACACGCCTGAAACACGACCAATCTTTCCCGGCACATGCCGTCCGTTATGTTCTGAATGAAGCCGGTCTGGGGATAGAAGATCTTACCGCCGTCGCGTTTTATGATAAACCGTTTTTGAAATTTGAACGCCTGTTGGAAACGTATCATGCCTTTGCCCCAAAGGGATTTCAAAGCTTCCTCTCGGCCATGCCGATCTGGATCAAAGAAAAACTGTTTATGCGAAACCTCTTATGGAATGAATTGAAAACGATTCATGGCCAACCCTTTGTCCATAAACCGCCACTGCTTTTTCCGGAACACCACCTCTCCCATGCAGCCAGCGCATTTTACCCGTCCCCGTTTGATGAGGCTGCCATTTTAACGATAGACGGCGTCGGTGAATGGGCCACAACCACCATCGGTTTTGGCCGCCAAAACGCCATTGAAATCCTGCGCGAACTAACCTTTCCCCATTCTATTGGATTGCTCTACTCCGCCTTTACCTACTACTGCGGCTTTAAGGTCAATAGTGGCGAATACAAACTGATGGGTCTTGCGCCTTACGGGATTCGAAATACCAGCCAATTTAAGCGGTACAAGGATGGCATCCTCGATGAATTGTTGGATATTCGGGAAGATGGATCTGTTCTGCTGAATATGGATTATTTTGATTTTGCGACGGGCTTAAGAATGTGCAACGATAACCGCTGGGAAGCCCTTTTTGAAGTCCCTCGCCGGGAATCGGAAAGTGACTTGACGCAGCCCTATATGGACTTGGCCCTAGCCATTCAGGAGGTCACGGAAGAGGTGGTCGTAAAGCTTGCCCGGACGGCAAAGCAATTGACCGGAAGCAACCGTCTGGTTCTGGCCGGCGGGGTTGCGCTGAACTGTGTGGCCAATGCCAAAATAGAGGGTGCGGGAATATTTGACGCGATATGGATACAGCCCGCCGCCGGCGACGCCGGTGGTGCGCTGGGAGCAGCCCTTGCCGCCCGTCATATCTGGAAAGGAGAGGCAAGAACCCGCTCCGATCAGGATTCAGACGCGATGAAAGGCGCCTATCTCGGGCCTGACTATGTACAAAGGGATATCGATAGACTGAAAAATAAATTTCAGGCAACGTGGAGGCGGTACCCGGAATTTGATCTGTTGTGTGCGGAGACAGCCCGACTGCTGGCGGAAGGAAACGTCATCGGGTGGTTTCAGGGACGGATGGAATGGGGCCCTCGGGCCTTGGGAAACCGCAGTATTCTGGCTGATCCCCGAAATCCGGAAATGCAAAAGCGGTTGAACCTTAAAATAAAATTTCGGGAGAGTTTCCGGCCTTTTGCGCCATCGGTTCTTTCGGAAGATGCCCGGGAATATTTTGATATCGAAACCGCATCTCCCTACATGCTTCTGGTGGCGTCTGTAACTGATCGACACAGAAAAGCCGCTTTGCCGAACGACCCCGCGGATATCCGGGACAGACTCTATCGGCTGCGATCGGATATTCCGGCCGTGACACACATGGATTTTTCCGCCAGGATTCAAACCGTTCATAAAGAGACCAATGAACGGTATTGGAAGCTGATCCGCGCATTCAAGCAACAGACAGGGTGTGGTCTTGTTGTCAATACCAGCTTTAATGTGCGGGGAGAACCGATCGTCTGTTCTCCTCAGGATGCCTATCAGTGTTTTATGCGAACCGATATGGATTGGCTGGTGATCAACGATTGTCTATTTGAAAAATCGAGCCAGCCGAAATGGGAAGAGACACGGGAATGGCGGCAAGAGTTCCAGCTGGATTGATGATCCTTGCAATGTAAAGTGAACTTTCAACCGATTCCAATAAAAAAATTTTCCTACCTTGCCAGACGTTTAGGTCGTACCCTGACTATTCACTTATCAATTGCATTTTCCCACTACCGTCAGTCATAGATAATCTCTACATGTAGCAGATAATTCTCAAGCCGCTTAACCTGTAGGCGGATATCCTCATCACGATTTTCCTTTGCGGCCTTTTCCATCAGCATGCCGATATCGGTGATGGTTTCAAAACCATAGCCCCCGCCGGACCCTTTCATGCTATGGCCGATAATTCGGACCGCATCCATGTCCTTTTTTTCGAGGGCGTCGGAAATGGCGGCAATATCCTTTTTCCGGTTGGCCAGATAGCCGGGAATAAGATCAGCCAGATCACTATCCACATGCGCAATTATCTTTCCTGCCTGCTGTTCTTCCATATCCGCAATATCTCCTTTTCGCCTATAAACTTTTCTGAATCCCGCCCAACAAAAAATTATCTTCCCAAAGGACCGGGAGCGGCAAATTTCTGTATAGTCTCCAAAAGAATCGGCTTGCGGATGGGTTTCGTCAAGTGGGCGTCACAGCCTGCTTGGAAACTCTTCTCTATGTCTCCCTTGAGGGCGTGGGCCGTCAAGGCGACGATGGGTGTGGGCTTGCGTCCCTCCTTCTGCTCCAGCCGACGGATCTCCCGCGTGGCCGCGTAGCCGTCCATCACGGGCATTTGCACATCCATGAGAATGAGATCGTAAGAATTGGATAGGAATTTTTCGACGGCAACCTGACCGTTTTCCGCAGTGTCGATCAGGTAGTTAGTCTTTTTCAGATAGGCCTGCACAAGGAAACGATTATCCTCGGAATCATCGACGAGCAGAATGTGCAAGGAACGGTGGTCCTCCGGAAGAGTTTCATCCGGGGGCGTATATCGTTGAAGGAGTATTTTCTCCCTGCTGAGGGACGCCTGGAGGGTTTTCCTCAGTTCCTGTCGTTTTACCGGCTTGAGGAGGTATCCCGCCAGGTCTATGTTTTTTGCCCGTTTGCGGTCGTCGCTGCGGCTTTCCGAAGAGAGCAGCAATATATTCAAGGAGGCGGACTCGGGGTTGTCGCGAATTTTCTGTGCAAGGGTAAAGCCATCCATTCCAGGCATTTGACAGTCCAGAATGGCAATATGGAAAGGTGTCCCTTTGTTCTTTGCCTTGCCCAGCGCCGTCAGTCCTTCTTCGCCGTCCGCGGCTTCGGTGACGACGCATCCCCACTGCAACAGCGTCTCTCGCAGGATCAGGCGGTTGGTGGCGTTATCGTCAACAATGAGGACATTCAATCCTTGCATATCGATCTCCGGCCGAGAAGCCGGCTGCTGATCTTCTTCCGGGGGTGCTTCTTCCAACGGAATGGTGAAGAAGAACGTGCTGCCTTCTCCCGGTCGGCTTTCCACCCATATTTTTCCTCCCATCAGTTCGACGATTTGTCTGGAAATAGTCAGGCCCAAACCCGAGCCCTCGTATTTTCTGGTGATGGAGGAATCGGACTGGGTGAATTTTTCAAAGACGGCGTTCATTTGTTCGGCGGGGATGC
>JANYAF010000121.1 GCA_025355175.1 Deltaproteobacteria bacterium
TAGTAATTCTGGGCATCCAAAAAATAAAGGAAAGACACTATTCCCGTGTATCTCTTATGAAGGGTATAACATGTCATTGCAGTGGTATGATATATCTCAGCGCCATGTGGTTCGAGTTTGAGTGCGAGTTTAAAATAGTCCAGCGCTTTTTTGAAATAATTCGTTTGTTGATCTTGTTTTTTTTCGCCGCTTCCCTTTTGCAACCAGTAGCGTGCGTTTTCAGCTATCATCTCTCATAGAAACTCCCTGTATGTCAGGGTCCTCATGTATGCACCGCTCCGTATGCCCCTTTCCGGTATTTCAAGGGTATAGATGAGTTCTTCATCTGGCCCTGTGCCGCCGTTTGTTGCCTCAATATTAAAATATGTCTTGTCCGGCAAAACATATCTCAAGAATCAGAACTGTCCGGTAAAAAAGTAAAGGCTTGAAGAGCCCCGCCTCATCGCGTAGGATGAGGTTGCGCATCTTTTCAGAGGGGGATTCAAGCCATGAGTCATGTTAACACAATATTCAATCAACTGCTACAAATTCTTCCGAGACATCAATTTGACGCCTTGGTAGAAGCCCATGAAGGCGACCGTTATGTGAAGGGATTTACCTGTTGGCGGCAGCTGATAACCTTGCTATACGCCCAGTGCAAGGGGCATGACAGCCTGCGAGACATCGTCACCGGCCTTGTGGCGCAAAGCGGCAAATGGTATCACTTGGGATTGTCCGGCGTGGCGCGCAGCACATTGAGCGACGCCAACAACAGCCGGGACTGGCGCATCTACGAAGGCCTGTTCTATCACCTGCTGGAACGCTGCAAGTCCATGACCCCGAAGCATAAGTTTCAATTCAAGAATCCTCTCTACTCCTTGGACTCTTCCACCATCTCACTGTGTCTGTCCCAGTATCCATGGGCCAAGTTCCGCGCGACGAAGGGAGCCGTAAAGCTCCACTGTCTGCTCGACCACAGCGGCTGCATCCCCTCGTTCGTCTTCATCTCCAATGGCAGCCGCCACGATGTGACCGCCGCCAAAGACACCGGTTTGCCCATTGCACCGGACAGCATCGTTGCCATGGACCGCGGTTATGTGGATTTCGGTTTTCTTCATTCTCTGCACAAGCAGGGCGTTTTCTTCGTTACACGCGCCAAGGAGAACATGCAGTTCACGGAAACCGGACAGCAAAATATGCCCGTCAAAAAAGGACTTATCACCGATCTGTCCGTCCGGCTCACCGGCGCCGCCTCTCTCAAGGCTTACCCTGAAGACTTGCGCTATATCGTCTGGCATGACCAGGACGCTGACCGCTATTTCTCCTTCCTCACCAACAACTTCACATTGGCGGCTTCCTCAATCGCAGCCATTTACAAAGCACGCTGGCAAATAGAAATATTCTTTAAATGGATAAAACAAAACTTGAAGATCAAATCATTTCTCGGCACAAGTTCCAACGCCGTCATGACTCAAATCTGGGTGGCTATGTGCTATTATCTTCTGCTGTCATATGTCAAATACCAGACTCGATACCGTTTCAGCCTCACCGCTTTGTCTCACGTGATCAAGGAAATCCTCATGGAACGAGTGCTCCTTATTGATGCTCTGTCTCTTCGCCCAGACCGCGCCATCATAAAGGCCCGCGAACCGGACCTTCAACTCACGCTTTTTTAACCGGACAGTTCTGGAAGTAGATAATTACCATGATTTTTGTGGTGTGGGTAGAATTACATTTTCGTTGTGATACAACCCAAACAATTCCGCCAAGAATAATTCAAGGGTTTTGAAAAATGGCTTCATTCCTCGCGCTTTTGCCAGCAGACAAATCGCTTGAGGAAGACAACGACGCTCCATTCTTCAAAATATACACCTTTCTGCACATGCGCGTCCTGAGAGCCCTCTCCGTGAACGACATCGGCATAAAAATGCCGGTGACTTTTTTCATTGTGTCTTTAAATTCTTTTTCAACAATTCAATCTTCTCTAATAAGCATTATTAACACACGATCGCCATGGATGCTGTGAAAACGGAACCGGCTACTATTGATGGAAAGCGTAAATAATAATATCAATCTTTATTTGACGCTATTTTGTTCAATAAATGTACGATATAAATTATTATGGCAAGAAATATTGGTATTGCGAGCAGAAAAATCTTGTCGGAAAGAAAACCGATTTCGCCTACCTCTTTATTATCAACACCTTTTATTATAGGCTCGACAAATATCTGGTTGTATGCAAAATTGATTCCAAATAAAACAATTACTCCTACAATATTCAGCCCGATAAACTGAGGCAGGATTTTCACCCATGCTGGTTTAATATTACTGCCAGGAGCGACCCTGACACGGTTCTTCTTTAACAACTCATCGACTTTCTTCACAAGATACTCATTATCGAACGGTTTGGCCATAAAAGCGTCCGCGGACAACTCGTTCTGCATCCATCTGGCCTGTTCGCCCATTGCGGTCAGGATCATTATCTTTATCCTCTGGTATTTTGGGTCTGTCTTAAGGAGATCGATTAATTCGTTACCACTGAGATTGGGCATATCAATGTCACATATAACCAGAGCAGGCCTGTGGTCTCTGATAGCTTTCTTTGCAATAACCCCATCTTCTGCGGTCATTACATCATGCCCTGCATCACTCAATACTCTTGTCAGAATTTTAATGATATCCGGATCATCATCGACAACAAGTAATTTTGCCATTATAGCACCTCGATAAAGTTTGCGTACCTATCGCAGTATTTCGAACGTTTCTTATCTTTCAACCTCGCAGGGCACGATCGACTTCCAATGAAAGACAGGAGCCAGTTTGCCATCTCGAAAGTGAATATTGTTGAAAGTTCGATTGTTCCACAAAAAGTCTCATCCAATTGCATATGTGTTCAGAATATTGTCCGGGCGACTCTTTCCAATTACTTACTACCGCCCATGACTCGTCATTATCTCCGCGTCTTTGTTTCAGAATGTTATTATTTTGTTAGCATTCAAATAATACACACCTTCTGAGAGATTGTCAAAAATATCCATATCCAGATCATTATTCATGCCATCTGTATGAATATATCGCACCGCGCTGAAAAACCATTTTTAAAGATGTTTTTAGCGTTTCGCTTTTGACATCGCCTTATCACAATAATAAAAAGGGTGATCAGTGTCTGTTATGTTAAAAAGGTTTCTTGAGCCATCGGAGATCCCATAGTCACCGTTAACGGTTACCCGATTTGAATATCGGCGGGACGTCGAATTTCTCTTCTTCAGTTTTCCAGATATTTATAATCTCATTGTTGTTGCGGCTGAGCCTGCTCTGCATCTGCTGGAACTTTTCAAGTTGCTGGTTGTCTCTGGTTTCAATGTACTCCTTGAGACCTGTGACAGCCTGCTTGAGCGTTTCAAGTTGCGCCGCGAAAGTCGCCACGCTCATGCGAAAATAGTTCTCTGCATCCGTGGGGCAACTTATCGAACGGTACCTGG
>JANYAF010000181.1 GCA_025355175.1 Deltaproteobacteria bacterium
ACAACAGCAATCGTCTTCATTCTTATTTGGATTACAAAAATCCAAATGATTTTGAAAATAATTTTATTTTGGCTAAAGCAGCTTAACCAGGTGTCCGTTTTTACTTGACCAGATCAATTTTAACAGAAAATATTGCCATAAAATTTGGGGCGAAGCATCGATGAACATACGGTATATTCATCAAATGCGAGCCTCACCAAAAAAGCATAAGATTTATCCTTGATTAAACTGTATGCAATTGTTATAAATTTTCTAACAGTTATCAATTGCAAGGTTGGGAGAACACTATTTTGGAAGTCCTGACTTCAGGCAATTGTAATTTAAAGCTGTCATAATTGAAACATAATAATAAATTGCAATGAGTATATTCAATATAAAAAAGAAAAGAAAAATTATCATTGTTATTCATGGTCTTGCTAATAAACCGCCGAAAAATATCCTCGAAAATTGGTGCAAAATTTCTATCCGCGAAGGTTTGAAAACAATTCACAGGCGGTTTACTCCATTTTCTTTAAAATTGGTTTATTGGGCCGACCTGCTGCATGAAAAACCGGAGGACATTCAGGAGCAAGACAAGAAGAGCGACACATATCTTAGTGATCCGTATACTCCGGGAAATCCAGATGAATATATCAATTTTAAACCGAGCGTAAACAAGGAAAAGTTTCTAAATAAGCTGGAAAAGAAGCTTGATGAAATATATTTCAAAGAAAATCGCTTTATTGATCTCGACTCAATAGCCAATATTTTAGCCAGAAACTTTTTCCAAGACATGGACTACTATTATCATAGCAACTGCCCCGTTGCCCGTTATGCCGGTTTGACGGCCAGGGATGCCATTTGTTTGCGTCTTGCGGAAACATTGGACAAGTATCATGACCGGGATATACTGCTCATTGCTCATTCAATGGGAACAATCATCGCCTATGACGTTCTCACACAAACAATGAAAGATGTTTCGATTAACACACTAATTACCATAGGCTCGCCGCTGGCTATGCCGCTTATTCTTAAAAATATTTTATTGGAACAGGGGAAAGATTTCAAAAAAGAACATCAACCCTTTACTCCTGAAAATATCATAACCGGCTGGTATAATTTTTCCGACCTTGATGATCCGGTAGCTTTTAATCATAACCTTGCCGATGACTACCTGCCTAATTCAATGGGTATAGCGCCCAATGATTTTATCATTTACAACAATTATAGACATGACGGGTCTCGTTTCCCCCACAAATTGTATGGGTACCTGAGGGCACCGGAAGTGGCAATGGTAATTTATGATTTTTGCGTGGCGGGAAGATCAGCTTTCATAACAAATCTGAGACAAAAATTGGGGAACATGTTTGGATGGTAGATGCCATCTGTCATCTGCTATTTGATATTTTGACGATATAATTCAATATAGTATCGAAACGATTATTGCTTGCAAATTTACATTGGGAGATTAATCATGAGAATTGGAGTTCTAACGGGAGGTGGAGATGTTCCGGGTCTGAATCCCTGTATCAAAGCAATTGTCCATAGCGCTATAGATGAGGGAATGGAAATACTTGGCATTCGACGCGGCTGGGCCGGACTGCTTGAATACAATCCTGACGATCCGGAAAGTTTTGATCGCTGTTTCTTGAAACTTGATAAACAAAACACTCGAACAATTGATCGCACCGGCGGCACTTTTCTGCATACCAGCCGGATCACTCCCAGCAAGGTTCGCCTGCAGGACATGAGCGATTGCTTACGCGGGAAGGTTGTAACCGGAACTCCCGCGCCTGATGCTGTCTTTGATTTAACAGAGCGGATATTAAATAATATTCCCAGACTTGGCATTGATCATCTTATCGCCATTGGCGGTGACGGTACTCTGGCCTATACCGAGCGCATGAATAAAGAAGGTGTGCCGATTATCGCCATTCCAAAAACCATGGATAATGATGTCTTTGGAACGGATTACTGTATAGGGTTTTCCACCGCCGTAACGCGCAGCGTGGAATTCATTCACCAACTGCGGACATCGGCAGGTTCTCATGAACGCATCGGTATCATCGAGCTCTTCGGCCGCAATTGCGGCGAAGTAACCCTTCTTGCCTCTTACCTTTCCGGAGTAGATCGCGCGATAATCAGCGAAGTCCCCTTTGATCCGGAAAAACTTGCTCATCTTATATTAAAGGACAAGAAATCCAATCCCAGCAACTACGCCATGATTGCCATAAGCGAGGGAGCCAAAATGACCGGAGGGAAAATAGTTGATTATGGTCAGGCGGATGCCTATGGCAACCGGAAATTGGGCGGCATCGGGCTGATCACCAGCGACACACTGGAAAAAATCACAGGCCAGGATTGCTTCTGTCAGCAAATCTCTTATCTGATGCGTTCCGGTGTCCCGGATAGTCTGGATTTGATGGTCGCTGTAAACTTTGCCAACATCGCCGTTAAGTTAATAGCCTCAGCGAAAAAGATGGATAATCGGATGGTGTCTCTGCGGGACGGCAATTATACAAGCGTTCCTGTTGCTGAAATCCACCAGGGAATCAAACGAGTGGATGTGGAAGAACTCTACGACACAGAACAGTACCGTCCCAAAGTTCTCCACGTTGAAGGGAAACCGATGTTTCTATACTAATTAATCAACAAAGAGAAACGCATTGACAACTGCAAGTCTTTTGACTAGTATTTCGAAAATTTATAAATATATAAGGAGGATGATATGGCAATAAAAATTGCTATTAATGGTTTTGGAAGAATAGGACGGCTTGTTTTTCGGGCTGGATACAAAAATAAAGATATAGAGTTTGTGGCGATAAACGATCTCGCGGACTCCAAGACACTTGCCCATCTGCTCAAATATGATTCAATCCATGGAATATTTAACGCGGAGATTAAATCCGAAAGCAACTCGATTACCGTCGACGGTAAAGAGATTAAGACTTTTTCTGTAAGAGATCCTGAGGCATTGCCATGGAAAGACCTGGGAGTGGACGTAGTTTTGGAAAGCACGGGAATATTTACTGATAAAGCCGGTGCTGAAAAACATCTTAAAGCCGGAGCCCAAAAAGTTGTCATCTCCGCTCCTGCCAAGGGACCGGACGTAACTTTTGTTTTGGGGGTCAACCAGGAAGTATACGACAAAACCAAACATCACATTATATCCATGGGATCCTGCACCACTAATTGCCTGGCACCGATCGTCAAGATTCTGCACAAGGAATTTGGTGTGGAGTACGGACTGATGACAACAATCCATGCCTATACAAATGATCAGGTTGTTCAGGATGAGCCGCATAAAGACTTAAGAAGAGCTAGAGCGGCTGCGCTTTCCATGATCCCCACCACTACCGGTGCAGCCAGAGCAATCGCGGAAGTCATACCTGAAATGAAAGGAAAGCTCGATGGCCTGGCCATTCGCGTTCCCGTTCCCAATGTTTCTCTGGTAGATTTTGTAGCAACTGTTTCGAAAAGCACAACCAAGGCTGAGGTAAATGCCAAATTCAAAGAGTACGCAAGTGGTTCCATGAAAGGAATTCTTTTTTGTTCGGAGGAAGAATTGGTTTCACGCGATTTCAACGGCAACCCCTATTCCTCAATCGTAGATATGCCAAACACAACGGTAATAGGCGGCAAGATGGTGAAGGTACTCTCCTGGTATGACAACGAGTGGGCGTTTTCCAACAGGATGACGGAACTTCTCTATTTCATCATGAAATAGAAATAGCAATAGAAAGAAAAAAGGCGACAGATGAAATACATTGATCAGATTGATTTAAAAGGAAAACGGGTATTGATCAGGGTGGACTTCAATGTCCCGCTTAATAAAGATGGTCTTGTTACTGATGATACCCGTGTGCGGGCAAGCTTGCCGACAATAAACTACGCCCTGACAAACGGTGCTAAAGTCATCGTGGCTTCGCATTTGGGAAGGCCAAAAGGGAAAATAGTCGCGGAGTTCTCGCTAAAACCAGTTGTGCAGGTTCTTTCAGGCCTGTTGAAAAAAGATGTAGTATTTGTGGATGATTGCGTAAGTGAAAAAGCCACGCAAGCCGTAAGCAATATGAAAGCAGGAGATCTTGTTCTTCTCGAAAACCTGAGATTTTATCCCGGCGAAGACAAAAATGACGCAGAATTCGCCAAACAGCTGGCAGCGCTTTGTGACGTATATATTGATGATGCTTTTGCTGTTTCTCACCGCGCGGCGGCATCAAATACCGCCATAACTCAGTTTGTAGGTGTCTGCGCTGCGGGATTTCTGCTGAAAAATGAAATTGAATACTTTAATAAAGCCATGGGTAATCCAACACGGCCGCTTCTTGCCATAATTGGCGGCGCCAAAGTTTCCGATAAGATTGGCCTGCTGGAAAATTTAATTGATAAGGTAGATAAACTTATAGTCGGCGGCGGCATGGCTTACACTTTCCTTAAGGCCGCAGGCTTTAACATTGGCAAGTCGTTATGTGAAACTGATATGCTTGATCTGGCACGCAAGATTATGGAAAAAGCCAGGCAGAAAAATGTGCAGCTTTTACTGCCGGTGGATAATGTAATTGCGACTAATCCCGCGGCTGATGCTGAAATAAAAATTTGTGATATCAAAGATATACCCGAAGACTGGATGGGGCTGGATATAGGACCTGCAACAATCACTTTATTTTCAGACGCTATAAAGAACGCCAAAACGATTGTATGGAATGGCCCACTGGGCATGTTTGAACTTGCCCCTTTTAGCAAAGGAACATTCTCACTTGTCCACGCTGTTGCGAATTCCGGCGCACTCACGATTGTCGGCGGCGGCGATACGGATACGGCCGTTCATCAAACCGGAGAAAGCGCAAAAATATCTTTTATCTCAACAGGCGGCGGTGCTTTTCTGGAATTGCTGGAAGGCAAAACCTTACCCGGCGTTGCCGCCTTAGACTCAGGAGGAAAAATATAATGAGAAATTGGATTGTAGCCGGCAACTGGAAAATGCACAACACCACAGGTGAATCGATTGCTCTGGCTCAGGCGATCAAAGAAGGCACAAAGGACATTAAAAATGGTGAAGTAATTATAGCTCCACCTTTTACCTCTTTATTCAGCGTTGGTGCGGCGATTAAGGGCACACAAGTATCTCTGGCCGCTCAGAATATGCATCATGAAGATAAAGGAGCATTCACCGGTGAGATCGCGCCCGGAATGCTTAAAGATGTAGGCTGCACTTATGTGATCATCGGCCATTCCGAACGCAGAAAGTATTTTCATGAAAGTGATGAAGACGTAAACTTAAAAGTCAAAAAAGCGCTGGCTGTTGGTTTAAAACCCATACTCTGCGTCGGCGAGACGGAAGATGAAAGGGTAAAAGGTGTAACCCAGTCTATTATCGACACGCAAATAAAGAAGGCGCTAAGCGGTGTGGAAAATATTGATAATGTCGTGATTGCCTATGAGCCAGTCTGGGCTATAGGAACAGGTAAAGTCGCCACGTCGGCTCAGGCAGAAGAAGTACACCATTTTATTCGCGGCATCCTGAAAGAGCTCTATGGTGCTGTATCCAAAGACATCCGCATTCTCTATGGCGGCAGCGTGACTAAAGATAATATCAGCGAATTAATCGGCATGGAAAATATCGACGGAGCGCTCGTCGGCGGAGCCTCTTTAAAACCGGACGCGTTTCTCGGCATAATCAATCAAATCACCGGGAAGAAATAATTTCATACCAATTTTTGTTCTAGAAACAAGTTATGCTGGTAGCCACGAATAAAGGCTCTTAAAGAAAAGGCAGACTTCAACCTGATTGTATCGAACAATACGGGTTTACTCGTTTCAATAAAGTAGATTGAAATATTAGTTATTAAATCAATAGGCTCATCATGAAACTGAATTTGTGGACACTGAAATTCGTAGGAATCTCGTCGCAACTCGAAGCTCCATTTCGAATCGATTACTACCGGGTGTCCCTTCTCCCCATCCGAATATCCCTGATATTGGGAATGCTATTTTACGCAGCTTTCGGTATCCTGGATGCGGTACTCATGCCGGAACAAAAATACACAATATGGTTTTTCCGGTTTGTTATCGTCTGTCCCGCGCTTGCAGGAACGTTACTGGCATCTTTTTTAAAGTCCTTTGAACGATATATGCAGCCTCTCCTGGCGACTGTCTTTATTCTGGCTGGTGGGTGCATTATCTATATAATTGTTGTCGCCCCATCGCCGGTAAATTATTTTCATAATGCCGGCCTGCTGCTTGTTTTGATGTGGGGCTATACTTTCATCCGCATCTTGTTTACATGGGCATCAATTGCCGGATGGGCGCAGGTGGTATTGTACGAAATCGCGGCAATCTGGATACATCCCTCACCCCAGTCCGTTCTGCTCAATAACAGCTTTTTTTTCATCAGCGCCAACATCATTGGAATGCTGGCCTGTTATTCCATTGAATTCTATGCCCGACGTGATTATTTCCTGAGACAGCGGTTAAAGGTTGAGCAGGAAAAGGGTAAAAAAATCCATCAAAAACTGGAAGAGCGTGTAGAAAAGCGGACGGCGGATTATCAGATCATTAATCAGGCACTGGAACAAGAAATCACCGACCATAAGAATGCCCAGAAGGCGCTGTTGGAGAGTGAAGAGAATTTTCGCCGGTCTTTGGATGAATCACCGCTAGGTGTTCGCATCGTAACAGCGGACGGTGAGACAATTTATGCAAATCAAGCTATTCTGGATATATACGGCCACGACACCATAGAGGACTTGAAGGCAACCAATGTTATGACACGCTATACCAAGGAAAGCCTTGCCGAATTCCAAATCAGAAGCGAAAAAAGAAAAAGCGGGGATTATGGTCCGGCCGAATACGAAATAACCATTATCAGGAAAACTGGTGAAGTCCGTTATCTGCAAGTATATCGCAAAGAAATTCTTTGGGGCGGTGAAAGGCAGTATCAAGTAGTTTACCAGGATATTACAGGCAAAAAGCAGGCAGAAAATGCACTGCGGGAAAGCGAGGCACGGTATCGGACATTGGTGGAAAATGCGAACGATATAGTCTTTGGAACTGACAACACAGGACACTTCACGTTTGCCAATCCCGCAACTCTGCGTATTACAAAATACGATGAAGAGGAAGTTATTGGGATGCATTATCCGGACTTGATCCGCCCGGACATGCGTGATGAAGCCATTAGGTTCTTCGGCCGCCAGTTCGTAAAGGGGCTTCAAAATACATATTCAGAATACCCCATTATCACTAAGGATGGCCATGAAGTTTGGCTTGGACAAAATACTCAGCCGATAGTGGAAAATGGCAATGTTACGGGATTTCAGGCGGTTTCCCGTGACATCACCGACCGCAAGAGGCTCGAAGCAGAATTGAAGGAGAGCGAAGAAAGATACCGCGAACTGAGTATTGTCGATGATCTCACCGGACTTTATAATTCCAGGAATTTTTATTTTCAACTTAAAATGGAAATTGAACGACTGGCGCGTTACGAACAGCCGCTAACCATTCTCATGCTTGATCTCGACAATTTCAAGGAATTCAACGACGCATACGGCCATATCGAGGGAGACCAGGTCTTACAGCGATTTGGTCAGGTGATCAAAAGATGCCTGCGCGAAACAGATTTCGCTTATCGTTATGGCGGAGAAGAATTCACCATCCTCCTGCCCATGACAACAAGCGCGGATGGCGCCTTTACAGCGGAAAGAATTCGGATGGAATTCAAGAAGGAGATTTTTTCTCCATCACCGGGTCAGGAAGTACATTTGACAGTAAGCATCGGGCTTGCGCAGTACAAGCCTCAGGAAGACATAAAGGCTTTCGTCCGCAGGGTTGACCAGCTTATGTATCAGGGGAAGAAGAACGGAAAGGACAGGGTTTGTTCCGAGTCATAGCCTCAAGGAAGTATATTGCCGATTGGCAATCCCTATTACATTTCATGCACAGACCGTTGGCCCGATCATAATCATTTCTGCAACTTTACCACTTTGTAACCACGTTTTCTCAAAAGATCAATCACGCTATTATTCCCGACAAGATGCGCCACACCTACTATCACCATAGTGTTTACCGAACTGCCCAGATAGCCCTCAATATCATTAATCCATTTTTTATTTCTATCGAGAATTAAGGCCTGATAGAGTTTCGGGTAATTTTTTAACTCATTGAGATTAAGTGCTTCGATTTTTGTTTCATCACCGTTTTTCCAGGCATTAAATATTTCCGGTCCTTTGGTATTTATCTGCCTGAGCTCTTCTATCGTTTCAGCAATTTGTTCATTGCTCATAAACCTATCCATCAAAGTCAGAAATCCAATCTGTTGATCCATTGTCTCTAAACTTCCCACCACCTTTCGATCTTTTTGCGCCTTGTCATTGAAAAAGTAATCAACCCCACTATTTGATTCTGCGCCAATTTTTGCCATTTCGGACATAGTCAGCGTCATCGCCAGCATCCACGGTCGAAATGATTGATATTGTTCAATTGGATAGTTTCGTTCCCTGCAGAAGGCCTCGACCTTAGAGTAAGCCTGCGAGGACAGGTGCTGTTTCAGTGTTGAACCATCGCTGTATATTGCCGCACTCATTAATTTCTCCAGATACTCCGGCTTTTCCATATCGCCAATCGATGCTTCCAATATTATCTTACGGGAGTCCGAATAGGCGCTAAAAAATTCTGATGGTAACGGATGATCTGAAGCCCGAAGAACATGGCAGGATCCGGCGAGATAGACGGTGGTTGTGGGAGACTTAACAACCCAAACCGACGTTTCAGCCCCAACACTTGCAGCCGCAAGGATGAGAATTAATGCCAATACTGTTCGCAATAATTTTAGTTTCATTGTTTTATTCTACCTTTGATAAAATTGATTTGGCTAAAGATAACAATGTTGATGAAGGAAGTGTTTCTGTATGTTTCCCAAAGCCTCATAGCCCAGTATATGCAAGGGGCTATGAGGCTTGTTCACGGTTAAAGATCGAGAAATAGCAACAGCAATGGGAAAAATGTGTTGCCGCATTTATCTTTGAATTTATTCTATGGTTACAACAAAATTATTTCTTCTGTTTTTCGCCCATGCTTCTTCATTATGGCCGTTATCAAGCGGACGGTTTTTACCATAGCTGATTGTTTTTATCTGCTTTTTGTTAACACCTAAGCTGACTAAATATTTCATTGCTTCTTTTGCTCTTTTATCACCAAGAGCCATGTTATACGCATCAGATCCTCTCTCATCACAATGCCCTTCAATAAGGATAGCTGATTTCTTGTTTTTTAAAAAATAGCCTGCATTTTCTTTGAGGATTTTTTTATCAGAAGCACGAAGAGCATATTTATTGTAATCAAAATAGATGGAGTTAATTGCATTATTCTCAATTTTTGTATCACTGGGAGATGCCGCCTGCTGATTAATCGATCCAGTTGCGGATGAATCACTCTGAATTACTTGCTTATTATCACATCCTGTATAAGCACCTACAGCAATAACTAAGATCAAACCAATGATTAAATTTAATCTTTTCATTTTTTTACTCCTCCTTTTTTATTTATATCTAATGACATTACACAGGTTATTATTTACTGCAAGTATTTTTTAAGGCATTTATTGAGTAATAAAAATTTTTCTATTGACAAATACAAATATAGTTGTATTATACAACCATGTTGATAAAAATAAATAAAAACAGTTCTGCCTTAATGGGTGTGCTTAGTGGTCTTTCTCAGGTGATGCGCTGCTGTTGCCGTGATGAATCTTTTTGCGAAGGTGTAACATTTCACCAGTTCATGATTCTGGATGCTGTCGCTAAAGTAAAAGAACTCAATATGACCGATCTGCATCAAATTTTATCAGTACAGAAAAGCACAACAACCCGCCTGGTTAATCCTCTGCTAAAAAAAGGTCTCTTACGCCGTGATAAGGCAGATCACGATTCCCGTTCGATAAAGCTAACACTTACAAAAGATGGGATTGAGGCCCACAAAAAAGTAACGTTGTGCTTGATGGATTTTAATCAAAAAGTTGCGAATCAGATACCTGAAAAAAAGAAAGCCGAAGTACTGGAATGCGTAAATATTTTTATCAATGCCATAAAAAATGCTTCCAGCGTGTGCAGTTGCGGCAAACAAACAAAGTAATACCAAGTTGCTTTCAAAATATAAAATATGAATTTTTGAAAGCTTACTTGGTATTATGCCCGGCAAATCAGGCTTTTAATATTTGACAGCGACTTTGTATAAGGATACTTCTATGAATAAAACGACTAATTCTTCCGGTTCCGAAAATAAATTTGAATTCCCTATTATCCAAGCCGATTCTGGTTGTGGTTGCGGCCCTTCAGTAAAGAATGTCCCTAATACAATCCCCATTTTGAATCAGTCTTTCGTCAGCGGATCAATAGACACGTCAGCAGGTCTTTTACCGCAAGTATCATCGACTTTGAGCTGGCAGGATCACTGGGGAACAATCAAAGCCCGACTTGGTACCTTTAGAATGGATTATAGTATAGTCTCCGGCATTTACGCCCTGGGTAATCCGAATGATAAATCACCTGTTCTGGTTACCGCCAATTACAAAATGAGCTTTGATCGATTGAGGAAAGCTCTTCCTGAAAGGGATGCTTGGATTCTTGTGCTGGACACGAATGGCATCAATGTATGGTGTGCTGCAGGCAAAGGCACCTTCGGTACAGAGGAGCTCGTCAAGAGAACAGAATCAAGCCGTTTGAAGGAAATCGTCAGCCACAGGAAATTAATCCTGCCCCAACTGGGAGCTCCGGGAGTAGCCGCACACGTTGTAGCAAAGCTCTCCGGCTTTAAAGTTCAATATGGCCCTATACGAGCAGAAGATTTACCGGATTATCTTGATGCCGGTTCCAAGGCAAATGAGAAAATGCGAACAATAACCTTCCCCTTGAAAGAGAGAGCAGTGCTTATTCCCATTGAGCTGAATCAAACGCTGAAACCATTTTTGATTATGGCTTCTGTTCTATTGATCATCAGTAGCATCATAGGCCCAGCGGGATTATGGACAAACGCGAGCAGCTATGGATTGTTTGCTGTCCTGTCATTGGTGGGAGCTATTGCCGGAGGTGCTGTGTTCAATCCATTGCTGTTGCCGTATCTGCCTGGACGGGCGTTTTCTGTTAAGGGTTTATCTATCGGCATTATTATTACTTTGATTATGCTTTATGTGCGTGGCATCAACATGCAGGCATGGGCAGGAAGGATTGAACCTCTTTCTTGGCTGCTGATAATTCCGGCAATATCGTCATATCTGGCGATGAATTTCACCGGATGCTCCACCTACACTTCTCTATCAGGTGTAAAAAAGGAAATGCGCTGGGCGCTGCCACTTCAGATGGCTGCCTTAGCTGTTGGTTTTGTTACATGGATAGGAGCAATTTTGATTTCATAGGAGTTAATAATGAAAAATTCAGTTTACCTTAAAGACGTTGTTACTTTGCAACTGGACGACAATAAATGCACCGGCTGCGGAATGTGTGTGGATGTTTGTCCTCATGAAGTGTTTAAAATGAACGGAAAACATATAACCATCCAAAACCGTGACTCCTGCATGGAATGTGGCGCTTGCAGTTTAAATTGCCCGGCTAGTGCCATTTTCGTAGAATCCGGTGTCGGCTGCGCTGCGGCTGTCATCAATTCCATGTTGGGACGCGAAGGCGAATGTTGTTGCGGCACTGATACCAAAGGTGGCTGTTGCTCTTGATTATAACAAATGAGGATTTATGGAATATTTTATACTGTCTGTATTATGGATTACTTATTGTACAGTACATAGCGCTCTGATCAGTACAACTTTCACCAATTTTCTCAAGGAGAAAACAGGTAATGCCTATCATTTTTACAGATTATTTTACAACATTTTCTCGATAGTGACACTAATTCCGGTTATTCTTTACACGTTATCAGTAAAACAACAGCCATTTTTCGTTTGGGATGGTTATCTTCTCCCCATAAAATATATTCTCATCGCTACCGGGATTATTTTCTTCATCTTGGGAGGACAACGCTATAGCTTTTTTCAGTTTGCCGGAATTCAACAAATCAGAAAAGGCATCGACCAAAAGCTGATCAACAAGACAGGAAAACTTTCCACAAGCGGAATCCTAGGCGCTGTTAGGCATCCGCTTTACGCAGCATTATTCCCGCTGATCTGGGCCAGAGATCTCGATATCGCATTTTTAATAGTAAATATAATATTGAGCGCCTACCTGATAATAGGAACAATTCTGGAGGAGGACAAGCTTGTTCTGGAATTTGGTGATACTTACAGCGAATATCAACAAAAAGTATCCATGCTTTTCCCGTTCAAATTCATTAAGGCTAGATTATTTTAAAGTTTATCCAAGCTACAAAAGACGATTTAAAATTATTTCCTTTTCAGGTATTGACTTTGGCAAACCTTTCTTGTATGAACATTCCGGTCTTCCCAAGGGATAGGATGTATGAGTATTTCAATCAATATCATTTCACCTTCACAATCCAATTTCATACAGATAGTATTACCAAATTGCGCCGGTCTATTTATTCTGGGCAATTCCATTTTTCAGTTCGTTTCTCACAGAGACGGAATTAAAGGAGGTAGTTTATCATGACAAAGACTCAAGTATTTGAAAATCGCCCGCCAACTCTGGGAATAAATAGCTTAGGCAGGATTGGCAAATTAACTTTGTGGCATCATGTCGGAAGAAAATACTTTAAGGAAATTGTTGTCAATCTGGGAAGGGAAGCAGGAACCAGTCTGCATGCAATCGCGCAGATGATTGAGAAAGATGCAACCTACGGACTTCTGCACAGATTCCTCCACGGCATAAAATCCGATCGCGTTATTCAGATCACAGATGAAGTAAACGGCAAAATGCTGATCGATGGTGTGCCGGTAACAATCCTGCGTGAAGCAAGAAACCCCGCAGACATTCCCTGGCGCAAATACGGCGCCGATATCGTCATTGATTGCACAGGAAAGTTTAAAGATCCAACTATGGCAGCAGGCGAAAAGAATGGTTCTCTGCGCGGCCACTTTCAGGGCGGAGCCAGAGTGGTAATCAACTCCGCTCCCTTCAAGATAAAGAACAAAGCCCTGGCCATGCCTGATGATGCCGTTACCTTAATTTACGGAATAAACCATACCGCGTATGACCAAAAGAAGCACCAGATCATTTCGGCTGCCTCCTGCACGACAACAGGACTGGCTCACATGATTAAACCACTGCTTGCAAATGAGGAAACAAATAATATTCTCACGGCCTCAATGTCTACCATCCATGCGGTTACAAATACACAGAGCGTATTGGATAGCATGCCCAAAGCCGGCGAAAAGGATTTGAGAAAGAACCGCAGCATTCTCAATAACATCATCCTGACCTCAACCAACGCCGCTGAAGCTCTGGGACAGGTAATACCGGAAGTAAAGAATATCGGCTTTATGGCCGACTCTATCAGAGTCCCCACTAATACGCTTTCCTTGATTGTTCTGAATGTTACTTTTCAGGCGCGCCATAACAAGGCAGGTGATGCAGCGACTCTCGATACAAAAATGATTAATGAGATTTACCGCAAAGTATCGGAGAGCAACCCGGAACATTTAGTCAAATTCACCATGGAACAAAATGTTTCTACCGATTTAATTGGAGTGGACGCGGCAGTCATCATTGAAGGTCAATTTAACCACACCCGCACAGCCTTTATAAATGTTGACCTCTCACAAATTCCCGACCTGCCGGAAAACTTGCTTACGACTTTTTCGGAAAAGACGATGAAGGTGCCTGTTGTCCATGCCAAGATTTTCGGCTGGTATGATAACGAATACGGAAGCTATACAAACAGAGTGGGCGATCTGACGGTTTACTTGCATAAAAATATTCTGTAGATAAGTTAGCTTCGTAAGATCATAAATGCGCAACTCCTCGCGTACATTACAAGTGCCGACGCAGAGACTATTTCTCATTTGACAGTGAACGAAGATAGAGTTGTTTACTGCAATTCCGAATGATGACAATCTTAGGTAATTAGTTTTAGCTTTAGTACATATATCTTCCTTAACTACACATATGCCTGTCGACGAAAAACATTCAGAATAACAAACGGTAATGCCGATCTTATCGTTTGTTATTTCTTGAAACTCAGGAACATTTGCCGTAATTTCTAAATAATATAAGCTGATTGTTAATTCTGGAAATTGAGAGGGAAGAAAGGAAATTGATAACAAGGCATACCACCGTTTTGATTCTGTGCCATTGATTTCACGCTGATTATAGCCTTATAGCCAAATAAACTACAAATGGAGGTTCTATGCGTAAAATAATATTTTTTCTAATCGTCAGTCTTTGTCTGGCAACACAGCTTTATGCTTCGCAATCTACGATTAAGATCGCGGAAGGTACCGCCTGTATGGGTGATGACAAATCGCGCAGATTCTAGGTTTTACGTCGGAGAAACAACAGATACAGTTCTTGGCAAAACGGGAGAATAACTTTTTCAGTTACCTCAGCTTTATCAATCAGCGTTTTTCTAACAATTCCAAAGTCATAAAGAACGCCATCGATATCTGGCTCGCCCGTAAGGGTATCCTACTTGAGGCACAGAAGCGCATACAGGATGTCCTTGTCGGTGATGATAATTCCAAAGCGCGGGAGATATTTGCAGACCTGGCACGTGTCCGTCAGCAACTGGCACGGCTTGTCTTAGGTGGACCGGGTAAAGAAGGATCTCAAGCCTATCAGAAACGCAACACTGCACTTACAAATAAGAAAGAAACTCTTGAAGGGCAACTCAGCCAAATGCCAAGACCTATTGCGAAAATTATCGTGGTGGTGGTTATTCAGACTGGCGGATGCCTACACCGGTTGAGCTTGGCGGGTTATTTGCCCTTGATGCTAAAAACAGGCTAGCGGCATGTGATAAATCAACGCTATTAAGTGTTGCAACTGAGTTGATTGATATTACCTGCTATGCTCTCTGGACTTCGGAGACGCGCGGTTCCGAAGCTGCCTTCAGAAATTTTTTGATGGCAATCTGACCTGGCGTCCCCAGTCCTACGACGGCAAACCCCGCCGTATCCTCCCGGTGCGGTCAGGCAAATAGATTATTAGGTTACTTCGCTAAGGTAACCAAAGGCACCGATTTCAAAATATAATGAACGCAAGAGATGCCTGACGACAAGCATCCGCTACCCCACATTTCGTGGCCAAGATTTTCCAAGATTATCTTGACATACAAGACCACAATTCTTATAGTCATAACATGAATCACGGTAATGCACCCACATGCAAGCTTTAGAATTGGAGTTTCACAATATTTGTATCTCAGAAAATATAGAAAAAATACTTAGCCTGAAACCCGAGGGGCAAACATGGCCACAATGAGAAAAGACCTTCTTGAAATAGTCGAAAAGATGCCCGCCTTCCCGCAGAGTGTTCATCGTGTAATTGAGTTAACCTCCGACATCAATTCCGACCCCAAGGCATTGGTGGAAGTCATTGAACACGATCCGATTCTGATCATGAAGATACTCAAAATGGTAAATTCGCCCTACTTCGGCCTTGCTGAGAAGATCACTTCCGTTAACCACGCAGTAGTTTACATCGGAATCAACACGGTCAAGAATCTGGCTTTAAGCGCAGCGACCCTCGGCGTGCTTCCGCGCAAGAATAATGCCGGATTCGATATGGATGCGTTTCTTCTGCATTCTTTATCCACTGCCATTATCGCGAGGATTATAGCCAGAAAATTAAAGATTCCGGAAAGAGAGGCTTTTGACTTCTTTTTATCCGGGCTTTTGCATGATTTCGGCAAGATCGTTTTTGCCCACTTTATGCCCAATGATTTTAAGCGGGTGCTACAGATGGTAAAAGAGGAAGGGCTGCCTTTTTATGAAGCGGAACAGAAAATATTCGCCGCCGATCACACGCAAATCGGTTCCTTGCTTGGCGAAAAATGGAACCTTCCGGTTCACCTGATCTCATGTATAAGGAATCACCATTGTCTTGACCGCGAAGAATCACGGATCGTAGACGTGGTCTGGGCTGCCGACCAGATAAGCAAGGAGCTTAAAATCGGATTTGGTGGCGAAACCCGGATAGAAAAGCTTCCCGATGTGATATTGAAGAGCTTTGGTGCCGACTTGCAGGCTGTCATCAATTCTCTGGGCGACATCAACGCAGAAACAGAAAAGGCATTGATATTCATTCAGAAATAAATAATTTGGGGGTTATGATTTGAAGATACGATTCTGGGGTGTCCGTGGTTCGATACCTTCGCCGGGACTGAAAACCATGCGATACGGCGGCAATACCACGTGCATTGAGGTCGAAACCGAAGAAGGTCAGACTATCATTCTCGACGCCGGCACCGGCATAGTCCCACTTGCACAAAGTTTGCTCAAGAAACTACCATTATCCTGCTCCATATTCATCACCCATACCCACTGGGACCATATACAGGGTCTTCCTTTTTTTATTCCCATTTTTATCCCCGGAAACCATATACGTATTTATGGCGCCTTTGATCCAGTCCTGCAGAGAGACATCGGCGATGTTCTGACCCGCCAGATGGAGTATTGCTATTTTCCCGTTCGTGAAGCAGAACTAAAAGCGGACATCCAATATAGTTCTCTCTACGAAAGACAATCACTAGAAATAGGATCAGCGAAGATCACAAACATCGTCATGAATCATACAGTACTCAATTTCGGCTACCGGATCGATTGTAATGGCAAGAGTATCTTTTTTACCGGAGATAACGAGCCGTTGTATAATATTTACCAACCAGGCGACGATTACTATGCTGAATACGATAATCTCATCTCCAGAAAAAACGTGATGCTCAACGATTTTATCAGAGGTATAGATGTCCTGATCGCCGACTCCGCATATACAGACCAGGAATATCCGGCAAAAAAAGGGTGGGGTCACGGCACTTACAATTCATGCATTGATATGGCAAAGAACGTCGGCGCCAGGGCGCTATATCTCACCCATCACGAACCGCTCCGCAATGACGATGATCTGGATGGTATTCAAAAAAAGATGAGCGCAATAGAATCGTTTCCGGTATGTATAGCGCACGAGGGTCTTGAGATTACGTTATAATCAGAATAGGCTTATTCCTTTACTGGTCATTTTACCGAAGCGGTGTTTGCGGTATGGCTGTTAAAAGCGTTCGATCACATCCGAATAATCCAGTAATTCCTGTATAGCATTAAATCGTTATCTGCTGAGTCTTTTCAGATTCGCTTTCGTGCTTGCCGGAATAGACCATACCGGTCCATCCATCTATACAGATGAAATCCCCCGCCTTTATTGTATGCTCGTCAATTTTCGCGTAGCCTTGCGACTCAAATACTTTTAGTTTGCTGAAGCCAACAACGCCGACCTTGCCTAACTGCGGAATCGTTACTGCGGCATGTGAAGTTCCTCCTCCTTTTGCCGTAAGCAATCCTTCAACTTGCAAAAGCACTCCAACGTCATCGGGAACCGTATCAGGACGCAACAGGATAAGGGAAGTTTTCGGTTCAGCGCCACGGAAGTATGTAATATCCCCTTCTGAATAAACTGCCCTGCCGCAAAGAGCGCCCCCGCTCACCCCTATTCCCATTCCCAGTACTGATGATTGCAAGACATCGGAATTCTTAAAGTGCTTCAGTCTTTTTGATTTTATTTGAACCATTTCTCGAGTTTGCAGTATATATAGTTTATCTTTGTCCGGCCCTTCAAAAGTAAATTCAATCTCCTGATGATTAAAGCCTTTTTCATAAATAAGGATTTCCGCAAGCCGGACCAGTTCCGCATAGATTTCCGGGAATTTTGCCTCAAGTGATATTTCCTCATCGCGATGTTCGGAAATTCTTTGCTTTTCTGAAATGGGATATGTCTCCACAAGGCCTGATACTATATCGTGTCCCTGAACCCCAAAAATGAAATCTCCATAAAGGGTTACATCAGATGATGAACCTTTAGGATCGCGGGTAAAAATAACGCCGGAACCCGAGTGCTCATTTAAGTTTCCAAAAACCATCGCCTGGACGACAACAGCAGTACCCCATTCATCTGAAAGATGCATCTGGCGGCGATAAATCTTCGCCTGCTCAGAATTCCACGATGCAAATACCTGTTGCACAGCGTGCTTTAGCTGCTCGATAGGCACGTCTGTGAGCGTAACATTATTGTCCACCATGCCCTGCCGATAGGCAAAGGCGAGTTGTTTCATCTGATCAGGAAGAAAGCGGATCTTTTTAGCTACACTGTATTTATGTTTGAAGCTCTCCATAATGACATCGAAGAAATTACGATTAAGGCCATGGAACATACCCCAGGTTTGCAGAAACCGTCGGTAGCAATCCCATGCCGCCCACTGGAATTCTTCTTTTTCGCAAAGCCCCTGAGCAATTGACGTGTTGATACCGACATTCAAAAATGACTGCATCATTCCGGGAAGTGAGACTGCGGCGCCGCTCCGAACCGATAAAAGCAGCGGATTTTTGCTATCACCAAATTTACGTCCGGTCATCTTCTCCAGCGTGGCTATCTCTTTGTTTACTCTGACGGCCAGATCATTGAAGATGTATTTATCGCCATAAACCGCATCAAAACCCCGAAATACTTCTGTGGTGAAAATAAACCCCGGAGGAACACGGAAACCAAGGGAAACCAGCTCTTTGAGAAAATATCCCTTGTTACCCAGAAGAATTTGATTATCTAACTTTTTATCCTTCTTATAAATGGAAGTAAGAGACAGTTCCGGGTTATAGGACATAACAAGTTTAAGGATCCGCTTGTTGTCCTTAAATCTGTCCTGTTCCGCGATGAGGGTTTTAATGACTGCATGGACAAAGTTATCCAACACCTGTATACTGAAAGCCTCTGACATTAACGCTCGGATAAAATTCTCCGAGTGCTGATAAACAACTTTTTCTTCCTTTTGCTGGTTTGATTTGGCATCATCAGCGGCATTATGCGGGAATACCTGCCGAATAATAACAGGTAGATTAGTACTGTGCGCGTCGATGTAATAATCGCGGAGAATATCCTGAATACCTTTGGAAATGAAGCGGAAAATATCTATGTATTGCTCGAGGGTGAACTGCCTGACAGTCAAAGCGCTGGTCACATATTTGACTTTAGCTACCAAACCCTCTGTCGCAATCCCTTCCAGCTCCATGGCATTGATATAGAGCCACAAATATGTATGGATCTTAGTGATTGTGCGCTTGGTAATAAATTTCAAATTCAACGATTGAATCAATTCTTCAAAGAGCATGGTAGCCAAGCTCTCCAACCTCAAAGATAGACCGACGGCCTCAAATTTCTCCTCATGGTATGTTCCATACATCGACGGAATACCCGCCGCAATGTGTCTTTTGTAATAGATGTTTTCATAGAACTTAGTCTTCTCGGGAGAAAGAATCCTGGCTTTTAATATTGATAAAAATTTTAAAATGACCGTGAGGCTCTTATAATGATTCTTTTTGCCCAACGCAATTTTAAGCGATAATATTTCTGATTTTGGGAAAGCGTTTACCGCTTCCAGATCTTTTAATAAATCCAGGTACTGGGGATAATATTTTTTATACAACAACTGGTAGAGGCGGATCATAAGTCCGGTGCGCTCCTGATCACGTAAACTCACTCCTTTAATATGGTGGAACTCTTTTTGCACGCGGGCTTGGTCCCATTCCAGAAACTTACGGGGATCACTTTGAACCTTAGCAAATAAATATTTAAATGCTCTGTGCATATCGTCAAAATATTCACCGGAATCCATCACCTGTTCGTAAACCTCGGCAGGAAGATGTTTGCGCACAAATTCCTTTTCGCCGGAAAACCAGTATTGAAAAATATCCTCCACAAAATCCACCAGCATACTGTTGCTTTCCACGTGGGACTGTTTCCGCAGAAAGTAAACAAGCTTGTCATTACGTTTCGATAGTTCATCCACATTAGTGGAGACATCTCTTAATTCGCCTTCGGCACCAATCTCGGTAAAATATACCGGAAAGACCCGCAGGAGTTGTTTTACAAGATTGTATGCCGGCGCTATCTCGGCGTTAAGCAGGGCCGAAATATCTTTCTGGATAAGATCGGTATCGCGGACAAAAATACCGCCAATTCTCAAGTTGACAATTAAGGCCGAAAGCAACCTCTTTGTCCATCTGGGTTTCAAAGAAATAATTTCCAGCCAGGATCTTATGTTGGCAATATGGGCGGGATTCACCTGAACCTGCCATTCCGCGGTAGCCCCCTTAATTTCCGGATATTGAAAACCATAAGCAATCAGTTCATCGATAAATGTATCTACAAGCTGATGACTGTTTTGATCGAAGACTTCCTTGGCCATCGTGGTGATGCAATCAATAATGGCACTGCTGAACTCACGCCGGGATTTGCTCTTTTTCAGCAACCCGAAAATTCTCTGTACAAAATCATCCAGATTATCTTTTTGCCCTTCCTGAAAAACCATTTTCAGGGAATAATTTATTTCTCTCAGAGTAGTGCTGTGAATATCGTTAAGACCCGGAACACTCATAATACTAAACAAAAAGTCCAGCTTTGCCAGATGCTGACGTCCTTGGAGGGCTGAGGATTTCTCCAATTGGCATGCAACCTGCGAATATCCATTAACTATCTGGAAATAGTCCGGCATCTCCAGATACTTCTCTGTCCAGCCAATACTAGTGCTTTTTGGTTTCTGACGAAGGGTTTCCAGTTCTGTGAGACGGAGCCGCAAATGTTCATGACTCAAAGGCTCAATGTAGCGTTTGTAGGAATTGTTTGCATCTGCTGATTCGCCTTCATCCGCGACAAGCCAATCTGAAGGATCGGGTTGTGAAAGCCAGTGCTGATATGTAATTTTGAACATCCTGTAGAGCAACTGGTCAAACGCAGTAATATCAACATTGATATTATTCTCCATAATGTAACGTGTAGTTCTTTTAAGATAGGTTGATGTCTTTTTAAAGATAGCCTCCTCCCCATCAGATTCGGCCAGCAATAAGCCGATGATCTCGGGAATTAAAACTAAATTACGGGGAAGTAATTCATTGCTTGAAGCAAGGATAGTGTCGATGTAATCGAACAGATAGTGGATGGCGCTGTCTTTGATATCATCACTTTGCGGTAATTGGATAACATCAAGGTAAATCTTAAGAATTACTCTAAGAACTGTGAGCCCATCCTGATGATTATTGTAGATGTAGAAATCACCGATGGAAATTGATTTCAACTCTTTTAGGACAAATTCCCAGTTGACGAACGGATGATTTAGTTCGATCAGCAGATCCTGCGTTTTTTTCTGCAGGCCATAATGACTTCCCACAACCTTAAGCAGGGGGGCATATTGCTCAGGTATGGCAACGTCTACAGCCGTTCTTTCGAGATTTACTTTCAGCGCAGACGAAACCCATTTGTCGCTTTTTTCATCGGCAATATTTTTCAAAGTCATCTTGGAAAGCCTCTAATACTTAGACTAATCAGAATTTGCACAATATTTCAAGTGCAGAAAGTTTACGGTTTTTCTTAATAATGAAATGTTTTTAAAATAATAAATATTAAACTTATAGATGTAATGGCCGTAGTTTTTGGGGTTGTATTTTATGAAAAGGCGGGAAAGTATTACCTGTCCCGCCTCCTCAAATTGCTTATATGAAGGATATAACCTCTTACAAAACCGTCATCTCTGGCCGAGGAGTTTGCGGGCCACGACAACACGCTGGATCTCATTAGTTCCTTCGTAGATCTGACATATCTTGGCATCGCGCATATGACGTTCTGCCGGATATTCCTTGACGTAACCGTAACCACCAAAGATCTGAACGCACTCAATTGCCGCTCTCATGGCGACATCGGAGGCAAAATATTTAGACATAGCCGATTCCTTTTCGAAATCATGGCCGTTATCCTCCAGCCATGCTGCCCTAAGCAGCAGAAGCTCTGCGGCATCAAGTTCGGTTGCCATATCGGCCAGTTTGAACTGGATTGCCTGATTGACTGCGATGGGTTTCCCAAACTGAACACGCTCTTTGGCGTAGGCAATCGAATCTTCCAGGCATGCCCGACCAATTCCGCAGGCCTGAGCGCCGATGCCGATACGGCCTGCATTAAGCCCCGCCATCATCTGCTGGAAACCCTGCCCATGCTTGCCCAATAAATTTGCTGCCGGAACTTCTGCGTCCTCGAAGACAAGTTCGGATGTACCGGATGCCAAAATACCCATTTTCTCTTCGATCTTTCCCACTTTGAAGCCGGGGGTTTCCTTTAAATCTACTATGAGGTTGATAACACCTTTATAACCAAGGGATGTATCCGTAGTTGCCGCCAAAACACAGTACCGGGCAACATTACCATTGGTAATGAAAGTTTTTGTTCCATTGACAATATACTTGTCGCCCTTCAGCTCCGCTTTGCAACGCAGCGCCGCGGCATCTGATCCGGCTCCGGCTTCTGTTAAACCATAACAGCCTTCTACCTGCCCACCCGCCACAGGTTGGAGAAATTTTAGTTTCTGTTCATGAGTTCCGAAAGTCTTGACCGGATGACCGTAAAGAGTGTTGTTCACAGACACGATGACACCACAACTGGCACAGGCTTTAGAAATCTCGATCATGGCCATGACATAGGTCACGTTATCCATACCAGCCCCGCCGTACTCTGTAGGAACAGATACTCCCATAATTCCCATTTCGCCAAGCTTACGGCAGATCTCCTCCGGATGACGATGAGTGTGGTCCAAATCCGCGGCAACGGGTTTAATTTGCGTTTCGGCAAATTTACGAACCATGTCCCTGACCATTAATTGTTCTTCTGTTGGTGCAAAATTCATTTAACCTACCTCCTGAATATTTTTATTATGAAATATAACTTAATTTACATTAATTTCTGAAAATCAAAGATAATCATCTTCGGCTTTATCAAAGAAATAAAGAGAGAATTACTGATATCATTTCCCCTGAAACACCGCTGCTCTGCGTTCGATGAATGATTTTATGCCTTCCTGCACATCTTCACTTTTCATCACCTTCTCTAACTCCTGGAAGATAGAATCCTTGGCTGCCTGCTCGCCCTTAAGCGCCGCGGTACGACAGGATTTCAAAATGCTGCGCACACCCAGCGGAGCAGCACTGGCAACACGCCGTGCAATTTCCAGAGCTTTATCAAACTGTTTTCCTGGTTCGGTCAGATGTTGTACCATACCAAAACGATATGCATCTTCGGCGCTCCATTCATCACCTGAAAGCAGATAGCGCTGAGCGTTGCCCCAACCAATCTCTTTGGGCAAACGCAAAGTTGCTCCGCCGCAGGGGAAAAATCCGCGACGTACCTCTAACATTCCAAACCGCGTGTCCGTCGCGGCGACACGAATATCCGTATTCAAAAGAAATTCAACCCCCCAAGTGTAACAATATCCCTGCACAGCTATAATTACCGGTTTACTGCAACGAGTATCATTCATCATATAAAACGGATCGATTTCAGTTTTCTTGTCTATGGGAAAACCTTCGCCGCCGCTAAAAGCTTCGGCCCAGTCGGTTAATTCCAGTCCGGAAGTAAAATGAGGACCTGCGGCATAAACAAGCCCTACACGCAAATCCGGATTTCGATCTAACTCAAAATAGGCTTGAGCTATCTGGTGAAACATTTCGCGCGTCATCGCGTTATATTTTTTTGGCCGGTCTACTTCCATCAGCAAAATATGGTCTTCTGTTCTTACATTAATCGTCATGATGATTTCCTCTTAAGAGATATTTTATTTCTTCTAAACCGAAGGGAGTATAAGTAAAATGATATTGTGTGTCAACGTAATAATGATTCTGCGATTTTTTTCAGATAATAGTGATTTTATATCATATATAAGATTTTTTGATCTTGATTTTCAGATGACTTTGAGGTTATTTTACCAAATAAAGATCAAAGAATAAGGAGACAACATGCTGGGAAGAATATTATCAACCTACATACTTATTGTTATGGCAATAACGTTCCCCCTTTTTTTCGTCGCCGCGTTTATAATTTGGCTTATTACAATTCCTTTTGATAAGCACCTGAAGTTCCTGCATTACTATACCTGCTTTTGGGCATCCGTCTATACATGGCTTATGCCGACCTGGTTTGTAAAAATCGAGGGAAGGGAAAAATATAAAAAAAATACTACCTACATGATTGTCTCCAATCATCAATCGCAGTTGGATATTCTGGTGCATTTCAGGCTTTTTTTATATTATAAAATCGTCTCCAAAGCTGAAATTTTCCGTATACCTTTTATAGGCTGGAATATGTATCTTAACCGTTATATTAAACTTGTTCGCGGGAATAAAGATGGCGCAAAAGAAATGATGGCAGCCAGTGAAAAAACCCTGGCGGCAGGTGAGTCTGTGTGTATTTACCCGGAAGGAACACGCTCCCACGACAATGAGATCAAGGCCTTTAAACCGGGTGCTTTTATCCTTGCTAAGCAAGCCAAAATACCGATACTGCCGGTAGTATTAAACGGTACCGGTATCGCCCTGCCCAAATGGAAAATGAATACCGAAGGCCTTCACCGTATAATCGTACGCGTGATGGATGAAATCCCTTATGAACGTTTCGCCAATCTTTCAGTTGAAGAAACCGCCGATATGGTGAGACAAATCATGATTGACGAACTTGCCAAATTAAAAAATGATATGAATAACTTTTAACTTATTAACCATACAATCATTCCTGATAAAGTTTTTCTATCTGTTCTTTATATGCTTCCTGCACCCTTGCGCGCTTTAGTTTCATGGTTTGAGTAAGCAAACCGTTTTCCAGTGTAAAATCTTCAGCGGTAAAAATAAATTTCTGTGGTATTTCATACCCACCATAAGATTTTCTCAGACGTTTAGTAATGGCTTCAATTAAATATTCCTGGATGTTTTTATTCTGGACAATTTCTTCAGGAGTCCCTTTTGCCCACATGGCAATCTTCTCATCCCTTTTGATTGTCTCCAGATTCGGCACAATCACGGCAATGTTGTGGGCTTTATTGTCTCCCCAGACGAAGGCATTGGCAATATTATGAACAAGCTTGATATCGGTTTCAATCGATTCAGGGTGCACATATTTCCCATTAGAAAGTTTATACTCATCCTTGAATCTGCCGGTAATGAAAAGAAATCCTTCGGCATCCAGGCGGCCCCGATCGCCCGTGTGGATTCCCGGAAAACCTTTCCAGGTATCCTTTGTCATGATCTGTGCCGTTTGCTCCGGTTTATTATGATAACCCATCATTACGTGAGCACCATAGGCTAGAATCTCTCCGTCATCGCTATCCGGGCCTACCTGAGATTTGTCGATTACTACATGCATATCATCAATAGCCTTACCAACGGAACCGTATTTGTTACCATAAAGTGGAGAGTTCATGGTAATTGCAGGTGCTGTTTCTGTAAGACCATAGGCATCATAAGTAGGGATGCCAATATCGGCAAAAAACATTGCTATTTGGGGATTCATCACAGCACTGGCTGTAAATACCCCAGTAACCTTACCACCAAATTTGGCGCGAATTTTGGAAAACACAATCTTATCCAAAATCTTCAGCAAAAACGATTTTGTGTTCTTGTTTCTGCATTTGGTTGCCTCCGCGACAGCCAGATTGAAAAGCAGCTTCGTTGCTCCACCCTTTTCAGCCATCGCCATCTGGATACCGTCGTAAATTTTATTAAAAATCTTTGGCACTGCAATCAGAAAGGACGGCTGCACAAGTTGGAGATCTTCGGCCAGCTTATCGACAGATTCCATCAGCCCAATCGCTCCGCCGAATTGCAGAAAATTGTGCAGTTCTGCACTTAACCCGTAACTGTGTGCCCATGGTAAAATTGCCAGAGAAATGGCATTCTCATCTAATGTGGGGAATATTTTGCGTCCGGTTCGTGAACAAGCCGTTAAACTGCCGTGAGAAAGAAGCACACCCTTGGGATCTCCTGTAGTACCTGATGTATAGATTAATTCGGCCGCGTCATACCAGTTAGGTTTTTCCGATTTGTGCGGATTTTTTTTACCAATCTCTTCAATTGCCTGAAGATAATTTTCCCCGCCACCATAAATAACATAAATATCCTTCAGCGTTTCAATGTCATTTTTAAAGATTTTTACTTTTTCCAGTATGGCATCATCCTTGACAAAAAGAAATTTTATGGCGCTGTCTTTGATTATATATTGCCATGTCCGCTGAAGCTCCTTTTCATACATCGGAACAAACACCGCGCCCAAGCCATGGGCGGCATTCTCCAAGATAAACCACTCTACCGAATTGCCGACAATGACCCCTAGCGCATCCCCTTTACCCAAGCCAAGTTTATGCAAACCGGCTCTGGTGTTGTTAATTCTTTCAGCAAGTTTTCTATATGTTATCCATTCAATTTGTTTTGTTTGCGGATTTTTTGTTCCGATAGCGTTACGATCCGGCCAGCTGACGACGCTGTCTTCAAACAAATCAACAAGATTGCGTGGGTGCTTATAATATTTATCCAGATTAATGATTTGCTCTTCAGTATATTTGATCATCTTTATCATCTCCCGTTTAACTGATTAATTTAGTAAGATGGTTATTTTGCCAAAACAATTTCACTGACCTTCCGAATCATTTTGTTATCTCCCACACAAGGCCAATAGTTCCGTCTTGCTTCCTGCTGCATCAGAAGAATAGCCTATCTAATCCAGCATGTCCATAATAAAATAAATGGATGACATTGTGATATTATTTTATCAAGAGATTTTGCTTTGCCCCAGATCTTTACCAAATATCCAAAAATATATTGTCCCGATAAGTCCACAGGCAAATGCCGTCAGAAAATTAACTTCTGGGGATATCTGCCAAAGAAATGCTCCACCTATTGCGCCAATGGATACAATGACATCGCGAATTAGATAATACAATCCAAACATTCCTGCTTTTTTGTCTTCCGGCGACAAATCCATAATCAGAGCCTTACGGGTCGGCTCGCCAAATTCCTTCAACCCCCGGATAACAAAGGCTACAACCATCATCCAGAAAGAATAAGAAAATAACATCACCAGAGGGAAAATTGTAAAGTTAAAAAATGTAATGACGACGAAAGGCTTCTTCGTGGAACGGTCGGCGAGATAGGCCACAGGTATATAGACCAAAACTGCAGCAATCATTTCAATGGCGGTAAGCAGCCCGAACTGGGTTGCTGTAATTCCCTGATTTTTAATGCACCAGACCACGACAAAGGCATAAGGAATCTGCTCGGCAAAACGAATCAAGATGTCAGACACTAGCAAGTTCTTTAGCGCCGGACTCATAAAATGCCAGAGACGCGAAGGCCTTTTTTCCGCTTTACCCCGAACGCCATCAGCCTCAATCATAACCTGCTGAAGGATAAGTGAAAGTATTCCCAAAAAAAATGCTCCCACAAAAGCAAGCCTTACACCTGTTTTATCTCCGTAAATCCCGATGAGAACTCCACCAATTATCGGCCCCAGTGCCATCGGTAGCCGCCGAACAAGCGAATGCATCGTGACACCCATGGTGCGTTTCTCCTGTGGCAGAACACGGGAAACAAGACTCATGGTTGCCGGAAGCGATATGGCTGACCACGAAAGGAAAAAAATTGCGCCGACAAGCACCGCCTGCCAGTAGGGAAAAATAATGACAATGGCGTAACCCAAAAGGGCAATTAAGTTAAAAATTAGCAGTGCTTTTTTGTAGCCCATACGGTCGCTCAAATAGCCGCCGGGGAAGGAATATAGGGCGGAAAGAAGATTAGTCATACCGTTGAGCAGACCGATCGTAAGCGCGCCTCCGCCCAGAGCCATCAGATAAATCGGCAAAAAACGCTCGGCCATTTTCTCCCCAAGGCCGACCAGGACAACCATGGCGAGCAAGGCCACCATACTTTTTCTCAGGCCGAAAAATTCAGAGATTCTATCTCGTAAACGCATTGCCCTATGTCTCTTTAAGATATGCTGCTTCTAACTTTTCTTGTTTGCTGCAATAACCAATACATTTTTTACACCAGACCCTTCTTAAAACATCCACAGCGAAACACCGATGGTGCCAAGGATAAGCCAGATGGCATCCTTTTTCCAACCGATCAGGTAAACAGCGGAAATGGCAAAGATCGCCCACGTTTGCCAACTGATGAGCGAGTGAACACCAAATTGATAAACAACGGCCAGTAAAAGACCTATGAAACCGGATAAAAATCCTTTGATAATCACCTTGACGATTTTATAGTTTTTAATTTTTGCATGAGCGCGTCCAACAAGGATGATAGCTGCAAGCGAAGGTGTAAAAATGCCGATAGTGGCAATCAGTGCGCCGATAATACCTTTTACCTTGAAACCGATAAACGTGGCTGTGATAAACACCGGACCCGGCGTAATTTGCCCCAGGGCAATACCATCGCGAAAGGCTGCCAGATTCAACCAATGCATCCCGTCAACGACAACATGTTGAATCAGCGGTATGGCGGCATAGCCACCGCCGAAGGCTAATGCACCAATCTTCAGGAAGGTCGCATAAATGGTCCATGTTCCGGCAATAAACCAAAAGAGCACAGCAAGCAGTCCAGCCATTATCAAAAGCGGCAGATAATTTTGCAACCTCCCGATTTTGGGGACGTCAATTTCTACTTTTAAATGCCCGGACATTTTTTCCTGCTCAAATTCTCCGCTGAAATAAAAAAACAAAGCACCAAGGACCCCGGAGATCAAGATGATATAAACAACATTCCAATGCAGAAAGGTGATGCCCGAAAAAGAAAGCGCCGCAATAATAATACCCTTGTAAGAATTACGATCCATCTTGGGGAAGACTGATTTACCCATGATCAGCGTCGCATTGATCAGTAAGGCAACAACCAGTGCCCCCAGCCCCATAAAGATTGAATGGACAAATTTTAAGTCCCCATAAGTAAAATAAGCCCAGGCCAGGACGGTAATGGCAATCATGGCGGGCAATACAAACGAAAAAGGCGCGAGTATCCCGCCCCAGGGCTTGCGCAGTTTGTGGCCGATGTAACCAAACAGGGTCACACCTACAGCGCCCGGCAAAATTGCCGCCAGGCTTAAGGCATTCATGAACTCCTCATCGGAAATCCATGCTTTTTCGTGAACGATGACTTTCTTCATCAAGGCCAGAATCGCCGGTCCCCCATAGCCGATAGTCCCGATGTATAAAGCAGTCCTGATTATTTCCAATAAGGTCGGTCGTTTCATTTTTTATGATTCCCTGAGTGGCCATAAAGCCGGATTTTTTAGAAGTAATAGCCTACTCGTAATTCAATACGATAGTCGTTTTGTTTTTCGCCGAAATCCGAATTTCTGGCACCAAAGATAATGCCTGAACGGAAACGGAATTCCCAATTGGTAATACCGGTATAAAGAAGCTCCGGCGTTAATGACCAGCTCTGGTCATCCGTGTTCATCATTCCGGTGAGCGACGGCGTAAAATAAAGGATATCAAAAGGTTCCTTCTGACTGAAACGGACGTAAATATAATTCTGCATGGCATTGGCACGGGCGTAACCGGATTCCGCCAACTGCTGCGCCTGGGCAAGCGTATTCGTGTTGCCCGTTGACTGGTAGATGTCATATCCACGATTAATGAAGCCGGAAAAGTTTTTCATTTCGTCCGAGGTGAAACCTGCGTCGCTGTGGTAAAATTCAATAATCGTGGTCAGATCAAAAGACGTCAAGTGGCGCAAGCCGATAAGAAAACTGTGTGCCTCTGTTTCGATCTGTCGGGAAACGCCGCTTGCGTCCAGCACATTTTTCCGACTGTTGCGAAAATAGGCATACTCGCCATGCACCTCAAGGCTGGTGGTGATGTTGCGGGAAAAATCAAAACCGTAACGATCCGGCCTGCTGCCACCTGCCATAAACATTAAATCGATATCCGTGTCATAAAACAGAAAATAAAACCGACCAGCCATATTCAGTTTGTTGTTATTGCCGAAGTCGTCGTTCACATGATTATAAACGGGAAGGAGCACGGGGGTGAAAGAAAAGGTTTTCAAGGGCCCCTCGAAGCTTCGAATATAATCCGCCGTGGCGAGGATGTATCCCTCCATCGCCTGCTCCGGGTCGTCGGGATCTTTTGGCCTATCCACAAAAGCCGCGGGGTTCCATGCGTAGCCTTTTCCCCACTTCATCGTTTTCTTCCCCGCATCAAACTTCAGATTGGCTGATGGTTTCACCGAGCCATAGAGTTCGTAAAACGTCGATCTTTCCGATTCACCCGAATAAGAAGATTTTAAATCCGTATTCGTCTTGGCATAGATCCGAAAGATATTCTTTTCATAGCTACCTTCCAGTTGAATTCGGCCGTTTGCTTCCAGTAGATTATGACCTCGGGGATTGTTGAAAAAGCGTAGTTTGTAAAAGGCGGATTCCCGTTCAAGCCCATAGAGCATGGGCTTGAACTCGACATATCCGCCGACATGATAGGGTTTCTTCTCTGTTTCACCAAGATCAAAAGTATACGACTCCTCAGCTCTCGCGAGTGTCGGGATCAGACAGACTGTAAAAAACAAGAAGATGAGCAATAACCTTTTCATTTATCGCAACGATTCCAGATTCGGCATGTAGGGGAGGGTAAAGACCTCATCCTTGAAATTCTTCTTTTTAATCTTGGCGAAAATCATAACAGACTTGTATCCCTTGTATAGGGGGCTGTCCGTTTCGATAACAGCGGGACGGACAATGCCGCTGCTAAAATCTTTTACCTCCTTGAAGTAGAGGGTTTTGATGAGCATGTTGGCTTCTGTCAGGCATTCAATCTTTGTCGGCAGTTTTTTGTCCTTGTCTGCCCAAATTTTGAGCTTGTCATAAGCCACGGTTTTTGTCTTGGCCTTAAGATAGAGAAGGTACTCACTGCCTTTTTCATCGACCTTTTCCACATCGTATTCCACGGCATAATCCAGCTGCAGAATGTCGGCGTTGTTGAAGACACCGCCCACGACCGATTGAAGGCTGGTAATCCTGATCGGCTTACCGATATTGGGGATATAGAGCCACATGTTGTCGCCAAGCCTGAGCGTACTTCGGCCTTTTTCACTGGCCGGGGCGATGAACAGCGAGGCGACTTTATCAACGCCCTTCTTGACGGTAAAAAGAGTAAATTCCTTTTTCGCGCCGGAAGGCTCGATGTTGATGAGCTTTCGGTAGGACTCGTAGGATTCGGGTGAAAGGTTTCTGTCCACCTGTTCCAAAAGTGCCTTACCATCTATGGCAAAGGCGGGACAAGCCATGGATACAATCATCAGACAAATCAGCAATACCTTTTTAATCATCATTCACTCCTTTTTGATTATGCCTTTGTAGGGCTCGCTCCCCGAGCGAGCCACTTGTTGCGGACTGTTCAGCGATAACTAAAAATGCGTTGAGGCACTAGACATGCCGTAAGGCCTCGATAGGCTCCATCTTGGAGGCTTTGATCGCCGGTTGAAGACTGGCCACTACGGCGACAACAATGACAATGACTGATATGGTCAACAAATCAGGTGGGTTAAGTGTGGCTTTCAGAAGAAGCCCTTGCTGCTGGCCGAAATCAAAACGGATACCGACAAGATTGACGATCAATATGACGGCACTTCCAAGCAGACCGCCAACGATGGCGCCGATGATACCGAGGCAGAAACCCTCAATAATGAACATGGAGCGAATCTTGCCAGGCAGAGTGCCGATGGCGGCGATCGTGCCGATTTCCCGAATCCGTTCATAGACGGCCATAATCATAACATTCATAATGCTGATGAGGACGATGGCGATGAGCATGATTTTGATGAAGAAGGTCATGACATCTATCATCCGGGCGATGCTGAAGAAAGGAGAGAGCTGCTCCCAGGAGTGAACCTCAAACATCGATCGCCCTTCTTTGTTAACCTCGCCTGCAACTTTAGTTTCCAGTTGCTTCACCGCTTTGGGAAGGTGGCTGAAATCTTTGAGCCGGATCGCCACCTCGCTTACTTCTGCCTCGGGCATACGGAGAACTTCGGCCGCGTCCTCAATGTGTACATATCCGTCGCGACCGCCGGGGCCGGTAGCGCTCTCCAGAATGCCCGAGACGATAAACTGCTTGCCATTGACGGAGCCGTCAGCGTTGGTTGCCACAATGACAACCATGTCGCCCAATTTGACCTTCAAGCCCTTTGCCAAAAGTGTGGGGATCATGATTTCACCGCGGTTCAAAGTCTTTTTGCCTTCCGATATGCGAGAGGTTAACAACGGAACAGTTTGAAACTCCCGGTCGGGATAGATGCCGTTTAAACGGATATTAGTTGTCTCCACAAAGTTGCTGAACATGCCGCCGAATTTCAGGCGGGGTGAAAAAGCTGCAACTTCAGGCGTTGCGCCAAGCACGGTGGCAACCTTAGCATAGGCTTGGGGTTTCATGTTTAGATTCAGGGGCAGATTATCTATGGAAGCAACATAACTCTTGCGGTGGATCTGGAGGTGCCCCAGCATGGAATCGGTGATCTGTCCGATCATCATGGCCTTGAAAGAACCGGTGATGGAGACAAAGACCAGGACAAATACAACGCCGATGGTGATAAGCGATGCCGTCAGCAAGGTTCTTCTTTTATAGCGGATGAGGTTGCGGATGGCAATTTTAAAAAGGTTCATCCTGACTTTGCCCCTCCTTTCATCTCTTTGGCAGTCAGCCTGCCGTCTTCCAGGCGGAAGATGACTTCTGCTTCCCCGACAATTTTGGTGTCATGCGTGGAAAAGATAAACGTCGTTCCAAAATCGTCGCGCATTTTCTTCATCAGGCCGATGACGGCATAGGCCGTCTGCGAATCCAGGTTGGCTGTCGGTTCATCAGCCAGAACCAGAGCTGGATTCGTTACCAGCGCGCGGGCAATGGCTACCCGTTGTTTTTGGCCACCCGATACCTGGTGCGGGTACTTGTGGGCTTGATCGGTCATATCAACAGCCGCAAGAAGGCGGGCAATCCGCTCCTTGCGCTCCTGCGGTGGTATATTCTGGACCATAATCAGAGGATATTCAATGTTTTCATAAACCGTGAGTACGGGGATCAAGTTGAAATCCTGAAAAATAAATCCAAGATGTTTTCCCCGGAAAGCCGCGCTATTCTTCCGATCCAGCCCGATAACATCGGTATCGGCGATGCGGAGGTTCCCCGCCGATGGCTTGTCCAGGCAGCCGATGAGATTAAGGATGGTTGTCTTGCCGCTGCCTGATGGCCCGACAAAGGAAACAAAGGAGGCGGGTTCGATTTCAAAGTCCACCTCCCGAAGAGCGTGAACAACCACCTCTTCCGTCTGGTAATCCTTGGTGATGTTCTGTGCTTTAATTAATGCCACCATGTTGCTCCTTTCTTTCTGAGGCCGGATGGACACGTCTATTTGTTCATCCACGACATTCTCATTATTGATATTTTGGTTATTGTAATTACTTGCACCGTGTTAAGCAAGGCGCGCACCGGAAAGTAATGTAAAATATAGTAAAAGCGGTTCCATAGTCTCGAAGGGATTATTGGGTCATTCTGAACTTCCCTGGTGCTTTGGACATCTCCGGCAGAGAGGGTGCGGACGCGATTCAAAGGACTTTCGAAACTCCCTGTAGTAAGAACTCTTCCAAATAGCCGGCAGCGACTCATCGGCAATGCAGCCGAAGATCAACTTCTGGGATTCGACTTCCTCGCCTTCGATCATACGGGACGATCCCATTGCCGGGATGTTAGTAAAAACACAGGGGGAGACATTTCCGCCCGACGAGACGAACAGGGCTCGGCGGGGATTTTCCGTACAGACCCGGCCTTCCACACTGGGCAAAACCAGATTGTAAAAGAGGCCAAGCCCTTTCGTTGCTGCTTCTTCCCCCAATTCATCGAAAAGTGATTTCAGTTCCTGGTATTGGGCCTGATTCGCAGGTGTTAAACGCTCGTTCCAAAGATTTTTGTGTGTGACAAAATCAAGGGTGCTGATGACCACCTGCTCTATCCCAATCCCGGCGAGGGCGGGGACGATCTTGGCAATGTCCGGCAGATGTGAGCGGAGTAGAAGATAGGCAACACTGATGGTCGGCGTCAAAACCCGCAGCGCCTTTTTTTGCGCGGCAAGATCGGAGATAGCCTGAAGAATCCGGGTAAATTGCGTTCCGTGACGCGCCAGATCGTTTTTCTCACCGATACCCGTCAGTGAAAAGGCGACATGATCGATACCGCTTTTGACAAGCTGATCAATTCTCCGGCGATTGAGTAACATCCCGTTGGTGGTAGTTCCCACCTTACAGTCGGTCTTTTTAGCAAGGGCAATCATCTCGAAGAGGGTTGGGTGAAGAAAAGACTCACCCCATCCCTGGAGGTGGACCATCTTTGTATCGGCAATGACAGGAAGCAGCACCTTAAAGGTTTCTAGGGAAAGATCGCGGTTATCCCAGCAATTGCGATAAGCCGTCCTCGGGCAATAATGGCAGAGGGCGTTACATCGCGTTGTGACTTCGATCTGCATCCAATCCAACCGGGGCATAGTTTGCAGATCCCACCATCTCCTGCAGTGGCGAATCAAAAAAGGTTGCCGTGATGCAATCGTCATATCTACAGGTGATCCGGAGGTCGGTTTTCAGGCGCTCACGGTTTGGGGTTTCACCAAATACTTAGCACCGCAGGTTCCGCATTGGATCTCTACAGACCACTGATCGTTTGACGCCTCAGGCAGATCAATCAGGGACTGGCATCTGGGGCATTTTGTGGTTGATCTCTTTTGGATTACAGGTTGCACCGTAATCGGCTTTTCATCAACAGTTTGCTCAAAAGGTTGTAGCTCCGGGGCATGATGCCCGACGGGTTCTGCGGGTTTTGATGTCACGGGGCGGAATTGAAAGGACGACGCAACGGGACCTCGGGAAAGTTCTGTCTCTTCAGGGTGAATCAAAGCCATTACGGCTTGGCGGATCCGCTCGCTGTCATCCATACCTTCCAGAGACCTGAATCTTCCAAAATCCTCTTTGGAAAGCGTCAGCTTCACTTCAACCGTATTCGAATTGAGCAACGCCGCTTGAAGATCTCCCAGAGTGGAAGCAATGGCCGCCATCCGTCCTGCCGCCTCCAGAAGCTGCGTTTGCAGCTTGCTGATCAGATTAATGGCGGGAAGATTTTGACCTTCGTAAGATATTTTTACATTTGCCAGATCGATCGTGCTCATGCCGTTTCTCCCTTGCTCAATGCCTTCCTGATCGGTGATGATGGAGTTATGCTTAATAAGTATTTCACTTTATTGCACAAAAGCCGCCTGGACTCAACATCCCCGGAATAGTCAGGAGATGGCAAGCTCCCTTCGCCTTTGAGCGCTGATCCTACTGCATAATTTTGAAGATGTAAATATTTTTTTCCATTGCGTGGCCTGTTTTTTTAGATAGGGGCAATCCCCTTAAAATCATTGCCCCGCAGTAAAATGTTATCGTGGATACAACGGGGACAGGCGTCCTCTATTCGTTCCCCCCTTCTATTCTTCTTGACACACAAACCTCTTTTCATTATGCTTTCCGCGAAAAGATGGAGATTTGTCATATCAAACAAGAATGAACACACTCTTCGGCTTGAGCCTGCCGAAAGGTGTTTACTTTTAACAGCAGGCGTGAGGGTCCCCGGTGCCATTTAATGCCATCCCCGCAGAAGATTTTCTAAACAGAGAACCCGAGCTAAATTATCTAAAGGGTCTATCCAAATTAAAGGCAAACGCCCTGGGCGGAGATGTGTTCCTTGACGGTGCAAGGGGAATGGGCAAGACTGAACTCCTCAAGCAGCTTTACCGTATCCTTTTCTGGGAAAACAATGTCGTACCGTTTTACTATTCCTTCAAGACGGCGAACCTGAAGGGAACCTATTTTGCCCAAGACTATTTCACCAGGTTTGTCAGGCAATATATCTCCTTCGTAAAAAAAGATCCTTCGCTCGCAAGTAATGTGGCTGAGCCGCTTCAGCGTCTTATGCCGACAATATCTTCGCTCGGTTTGTACTGGCTGATCGACTGCATTGAAGACTTTCAGGGCCATGTAAACAAAAATGATTTTTACTGGCAGCTCGTCGCGGCAATATCCGCCCCGGTCATGGCCGCTCAAAAAATGGGAAAGCCGGTTATCGTGATGCTGGACGACTTTGATGCGGCGGCGCACCTTTACGAGTCCAGCTTGGGCGATGCGCATGGTCTTATCAGCCTCTTCGGGGAATCGATGCGAAACCGCCTCTGCCCTCATGTGATCACCGGCTCGGCCGGCGCGCTTGAGACTGTATTCACAGACCATTCCCTCATCAGGATGACGGAGCGGATGCGGCTCGGTCCTCTTCCGGAAGACCTGGCCATTGCACTTTTCAGGGCTCATCTCACAAATCTGAAGATAACCTGCGCATCGGGCGTGCAGTTTGAATTCCTGGATATATTGAGGGGAAACCCTTTTTATATCAAGAACCTCGCAAAAGCAGCCTGGAAAATGCAGAAAAACGTGATTAATGAAAAGGATTTAATAGAATGTTACGGTTTTGAAGTATCCGATGGTGAAACTGCCTTTTATTGGGCTTCAGCATTCAGCCGTTATGTTAAAAACTCGGCACAAAAAAAAGCAATGCTGAAGCTCCTCATGCACGCGATTGAAAACGGAGGAATTGAAGACGGCAAAAGACTCGCCATGGTATCCGGCCTGGGCGAGACCGAGACGGAAACCCTTCTCGGCGCACTTACGACCTCAGGGATCATACGGGCCAAAGATGCAGTCCTCCAGGATTTCATCCACTGTCTTTACATGAAGGAAATAGAGGGCAGAAACGCCAACGATGCGAGGGAGAAGATAGAGGCGAAATATATTCAGGAAAGAGAAGAATCGTGTTTTGAGATGGTAATCCCGATGAGTTCCAATGCGGAACTTGTGGTGGCAAAAGCTGTCGAACAGATTGGCAAAAATATGAATCTCGACGCCGAGTTTCTGAATTATTTACAGCTCGCGCTGATTGAGGTCTGCATTAATGCAATAGAACACAGCGGAAGTTACGAAAAAAAAGTCTTCCTTAAATTCATCACCAGACCGGACAAACTCGAGATCATCGTAGAAAACTCCGGCAGGCCTTTCTCGCTCGAGTCGATCAAGGAAGTCCCCGTGGAAGAGAAGATGCGGCTGGGCATCAAGAGGGGCTGGGGGTACAAGCTTGTTCATAAGATTATGGACAGCGTGAAGGTGGAGAGGGTAAACGACAGAACGAGGGTTATCCTGACAAAGAACATCGATAATGGTTCATGATAAAAATGCAAAGAGGTGCTTAAATGAAATCAGTTCAATTCAGCGTGGCTTCAAGGCGCGAAGGAGACGCTGCAATTATTTACCCCAAGGGATACCTGAACAATCTTTCGGGCGAAAATCTTGTCATTGAATGCGGCATTTACATCGGCAAGGGCATAACGAAAATCGTGGTGAATTTCAGCGAGACGGACTTAATCAATTCTATCGGCATATCCATGCTTCTACAGATCATCGAAGATCTAAAGAACATCAAGGGCACGATTTGCTGTACGAACATGTCCAAGTTGCTCCGCGACACCTTCGAGATGCTAGGTCTCATGCAGCATATGCTGGTTTTCCCGGCCGAAAGTGATGCATTAACATACCTTAAAACCGGAAAATTATGAGCACGGAACTTAAAAAGGCGCTGTATAACATATCTGCCCTGGCAGACCTGGGACAGGCCATCACCTCTGAAAACGATTTCCATGAAAAGATTCAGTCGGTGCTTTATGTAATCACCGGCACATTTCTGGCGAATAAGGGCGCACTCCTCTTTTATGACAAACCCACAAACAAACTGAATACTCTGACACAAAAGGGTTTTGCCCCGGCTGACCTGGACCGGCTCAACCCTGAAGAACTGATGTCGCTCGGCAGAAACGAACCTTACCTCATCGGAGACGACCCCGTCCTGGCAGTTGCCGGAGCAGAAATCCTGGCGCCCCTGTGGGTAAGGGACGAGTTTATTGGCGCTCTCCTTCTGGGCGGCAAATTAACTGTCGGCCCTTATACACTGGAAGACCTTGAACTTCTCAACGTCATTGCAAACCAGATCGCAATCGCATTGAACAACCACTCCCTTTTCATGGACCTTTCGGACAAGCTCGAAGAAAACCGGAGACTTTATGAAGAGATGAGGCATATCTACCACGGCACGCTCCAGGCCTTTGCCGCAGCGATTGATGCAAAAGACGCCTATACGAAAAACCATTCCCACCGGGTCGCGAAGTATTCAGCCGCGATTGCGCGTGAACTCGGATGGGACGAGCATGAGATAGAAGGCATGTACGTGGCGGGGTACCTGCATGATGTCGGCAAACTGGCGATCAGTAACACCCTGTTGAACAAGGTAACCCCCTTTACCCCGGAGGAACGCGAAGAAATAAGAAAACACTCGACCTTGTCCCACAGCATCACGGCAAAGATAAAATTCCCGTGGAAAAACGTCGAGGATATGGTCTGGCACCACCACGAACGTCTTGACGGACGCGGGTATCCCGAGGCTCTCGCCCAGGAATCGTTGAGCGACGGGGTCAGGATACTCAGCCTTGCCGATTCGTTCGATGCGATGACTTCTCAGAGGCCCTACAGGGAGAAAATGGACGTGCAGTCTGCGATTGGCGAATTAAGAAAAAACTTGGAAAGTCAGTTCGATCATAAGGTCATGCTCGTATTCTGTAAGGTTCTGGACAAGGAAATAAAAGGCGAGCTGCCGGAGCCGGATATCCTGCCTCACCTCGACAGGGATTCGGACCTCTCCGTCATTTCCGCCCTGTTGGAAGGCATAATCGCAGAACTCTCTACGCCGTAAGAGAACTATAGCTGGACGACAATAACGGTTACGTCGTCATTCCCACCGTTCCGGATGGCTGCCTGCACCAACTCGTCGCACGTTTTCTGGGGCGGAGCATTTGCTGTAAGTATCTCCTCGATTTCATGATCCGTTGCAAGATCATGAAGACCATCCGTACAGAGCAGAAAAACATCCCCGCGCTCTACATTCTCCACCCTGGTAAATACTTCAGCCAAATCATCATAGCCCCCCAAGGCTTGCGTTAATATATAACCATAGTAAAGGCTGCTTTCATGCCCCGGTCGGACTTGACCTAGGTCGATTAAAGTTTGATTTTTCGTATGATCAACCGTCATTCTTTCAAATGAATTTTCCCGGTAGCGATAGATCCGACTATCCCCAATATGTGCAATGAGCGCTTTTTCATCTGTAAGCACCAACGCGGATAAGGTCGTCCCCATCCCGCGTAATTCTTTCTTCTCCTTTGCGGCATTGATAATGCGATTATGCGCCGACCAAATCGCCTTCTCCAGTTTCCGCATTTTCAATTCAGGGTCATCCCCGATATTCTGAAGGATATTCTGAAGTAGGCAATCATCATGATAGTATGCCGCAACGGTTTCTTCGCAGGCCATTTTGCTGGCAACTTCCCCGGCCGCATGGCCCCCCATACCGTCAGCAACCCCAAAAAACATACCATACTTTTGCAGATTGTAATGATTACAGCGCTGGTCAACAATTAAAAAACTATCCTCGTTGTTGCGCCTTTGAAGACCGATATCCGACTTTTCATAATGCCTGACGTTTTCGAACATATATTATTTTGTCCTTGTTCACTCAACTTTAGCACACGCTCCTGCGCTTCTATCTATTTTTCTGAAGATTTCTTAATGGAATTTTTTTGCTACTTCATAGAGTTCTTTTTCTATTTCAGTAAACGCATCAACGACGTCCGGATCAAAGTGGGTAGCGTATCCATTCTTGATCATGTCGACTGAAAGCTCATGCGGAAAGGGCTTTTTATACACACGGCGGGTAATGAGGGCATCATAAACATCGGCAACAGCCATTAACCGAGCAGCGATGGGTATATCATCACCCGATAATCCCTCCGGATAGCCGCTGCCATCCCATTTTTCCTGGTGTGAGTACGCTATTTCGCGCGCAAAAGTAAGAAACGAGGTGGGCGATTCAAGCCGGTTTTCTGCCGCAATAATTGCGTCACGTCCGTATGTCGTATGCTTCTCCATAATCTCAAACTCTTTAGGGGTCAGCTTCCCCGGTTTCAATAAAATATTGTCGGGAACCCCGACCTTCCCGATATCATGAAGAGGGGCTGATTTATAGAGCAGGTCAATGTTCTCGTCGGTCAAAAACAATTTAAATCTTGGATTATATTTCAATTTCATGGCCAACATTTTTACATACTGCTGGGTTCGCCTGATGTGGTTGCCTGTTTCACTATCACGCGTTTCAGCCAGAGAACCCATCGCGATCATGGTAACATCCTGTATTTCAACGACCTGCTGCGTCCGCCGTGCTATTTCCTGTTCAAGGAATAAATTTTTATCGATTAGATAATCCCTGGAATCTTTTAATAGAATATGGTTCTTGATCCGGGCAAGCAGGATAGGTGCGCTGATCGGCTTTGTAATGTAGTCAACAGCCCCGAGTTCAAAGCCCCTTTTTTCATCTTCCACATCAGATTTTGCCGTCAGGAAAATGACGGGGATTTTCGCCGTTTTTGGGTCTTTCTTAAGGAGGCGACAAACCTCGTAACCATCCATACCCGGCATCATCACATCGAGAAGAATAAGATCGGGTGGATCTTCCGAGGATGCTATTTTTAGGGCTTTTCCGCCATCAGTAGCATTTTTTATTCTGTAGGCGTCTTTGAGCAGCCTGCCCATTAACACGATAATATCAGATGAGTCATCTACAAGAAGGAGCGTGTATCTTTTCGGAGATTCAGTCAGTTCGGACATGACACCTCCGCAAATAGCAATAATGGTTTACTAAAAGGAATTTTTTCATGGATACTTATATGATATCTCACGTAATGTCATGGCCTTCACGAATTTTCTCAAATACCTGTTGCGCCCTTTGATAAACCGGACTGATTGAAATGGCCTTTTGGGCAAATTGCTCTGCGTCTGAATATCTGCCGAGTCCCAGAGATGTTTCCGCCAGACCGCAATACAGATCCGGATAGAGCAAATTGAATCGCTCCAGAGCGTATCCATGTACAATCGCTTCCGTAAATCTCTCCTGTTCTTTCAAAAGATTAAACAGATTCAGCCTGGCTTTTATATAATTCGGATTCAATCTGACCGCTTCCGTAAAGCATATTTCTGCATCCTTGATGTGATCGAGTTTTTTATACAGGATCCCCAAAACATAGTGAATGTCCGAGTATTCGGGGAACGTGAATTTGTAATCTTTAAACAGAAGCACCAGAGCTTCCATGTTTTCTCTGGGGAATACTCCTTTTTCAACAATAGTCATAATATCATTCAGGTTCGGGCTGATACTCAGATGCGTTATAAATCCCTTGACGAGTTCATCAATCTGATCACTATTGCCAATGTAGGAAGAAAACAAGGGGAGTATTTTAGCAGATTCATAGCCATGCATTGCAATAATATTTTGTCCGGCTTCAACCAGAGCCAGCAAATCTTTGTCGGACGGGTTTAATCGGCTGGCACGTTGAAGCATGCTCAGGGCAAGGTCATATTGCTTTTGCTGGCAATAGAGAACGCCTAATTTCAAAATAGCATCGCTATATCCCGGATTAATCGTGACGGCCTTTTCCAGTTGCTCGATTGCCTTGGGGATTTGCTTATTGCCGGCGTGGATGATCCCCAGATAATAATAAACATCTGCAAATGCTGGCCTCTTATCCAGAATATACAACAGATTTCTTTCCGCTTCATCATACTGACCGGCAAATCCCTGACTGATTCCCAACTTGATTCGCGCCTCTGTGTAATCGGGATTGGCATCGACCGCTTTCTGAAAACTGCTGATGGCCTGCTCGATTTTGCACTGGCCTAAATGAATGACCCCCAACCGATAGTAAGCGTCCGCATAGGTTGGGTGCGTTTTCATCATCTTTACCTGTTGGGAAGCTGCCGAATCCCAAGAGAAAAGCCCCGGCAAAACCGTCAGCAGCGATACGGTAGCGACCTTTTCCAGCAGACGTGCGGTCCGCTTGATACCGTAAGGCTGAATACTCTGCCAGTCATTGACGCCTGTATTGGTGGTAAATCCGAGCAAATACCCGGAAGATGATGCTATTCTTGGTGTTTCCTCGGTGATATAAATGAGTTCGCCAACCGGATAAGAGATGCTCAGAACCGGCTGTCCGATATTCTCTTCGATAATCAATTTGGATAATATCATTTCTTCTTTTTGAGAACTGGGGTTGATCGTGGATAACACCCGATGGGAATGGGTGTGAGAACCAATAGCGATCTGATGTTGCGCCATTTCCCGAATTTCTTCCCAGGTGAGAATTTCCTTATCCTGCAACTCAAGGGCCGGAAATGCAACGTCGCAGGCTTCAGAAAGTTCGTTCAGCAGATACTTGGTATGCTCATACTGCTCCTGTCTCATCATGAGCAGAAAAAAGGCGATGGCATCCTTTCTCTGATCACCCATCGGAAATTGTCTGCCGCCAAAACTGATGAAAGGTTTTTCGCAGCGTTTGATGAGATAAGCAATGATGTCCCACCAGGACATCTGCCGGGTATTAACCATCTGGGTCGTCACAAACAGAATGGCGGGAACTTCATAGTATTTTAATATCGGATAAGCGAGAGTATAATTGTCACGATATCCATCATCGAACGTTATCACCACGCAGGGCGCGGATGTCTTTGGAGAAAAAAACCTCCCGTCCTTGTAGTGGTCAAGAAGATCCCTTTCAGACATTACAAGCGTGTTGTTTTTTAGCCACTTGACCTGCCTGGCAAACTCATCTGAATTTAAACCGTAGACCCCGTCGTCAAAATCCGTGTAAAACAGAAAATCACTCGGTCGGATGCGATGATAATTCAGAATGATCAGCTTATTTCTCATCGGCAGGCGCTTGAACAGGTTGACGAGATTGGAATTGTGCAGGATATTGGCCAGAAGTGCTTTTTTTCCTTCCATCGTGAATCACCACCTAAACTGTTTATCTTTCAGTGAGTTTGATCATAACTTTCTTGGCGCGTTCAAATATTTCTTCGTCCAAGCCGTGCAACCACTCTGTTCGTCCCTGCTTGATGTATATATCAAAGTAAATTATGAGAGCAGATAAAATACCATTTAAGCTCCGGATATCCATTTCCTCATCGGGGCGAAGGCATATCTCGCTTGCAACATGATTATCATCAAGCCGCTGTAATTTCTTTTCAACGGGCGAATCTGCCTGATCTACTCCCCGGATTCCTTCCTCCGTATTAAACGGTACGCTGACCCATTTTGTAACCCTGGTCCAATTTAACCGCGTCTCCTGATTCTTTCGTCTATCTCTCCCTTGACGCCTTTCAATGATTTTCTCTTGGAAAAAATCCAATGAATATGAGTCCCTTCGATCGCTCTCTTCACGACGGTCGAAACCCGTTCTTTTAAAATCATTCAGGAAATAGAAAGAAAAAAAGTAAAACGCCGATGCATTGTGTATTTTTAAGTCGTCAAAAAATATTTCTTTGAACGCGATTTTGGCAACGGAATCGAAATTGTTATAGGCTCCCCATAAATAAGCGGTGATTGCCGAGATGTAATCGGCTCCCCCGATCGCCCCCATTATTGTTGCTTTGATCTCTTTTTTCGCATATGGCGGTTTGAGGCGTTGAGATAAAATATCCTTTATCACCTCATAAAAATTAATTTCCTGTCCCATGCTCAAGCTCCTTTGCTACGGATAGACGAAAGATTGCACTATGTTTTAAGGGCACGGTTTTTTTGATAAAAACTTATTTTTCTGCGGGAGGAGCATACGAAGACGGGCCTTGTTTGTCAAGGAGATTTTATCGCCAATATCGCCTTGCCCTACAAGACCGACAGTCTCTAGACGCCCTTCTTCCAAAAAGGAAACTCTTAATCAGATTGCCCCATCCAGATCTCTAACGCATGATGATTAGGTGCGAATTCTGACATTTCCCGACTTTTTACGGGTTCGTCAAGGATGAACGCAGTTTTTTTCCCTGCACGATGAACGGAACCTAGGCGTCGAGGCGGTACCCCTGCTGTGTAAACAACTTCAAACAGACGTCAACCACCGTGGCGTCGTAGAGACTCCCCCTGTTTTCCCGAATCTCGTCCAGGGCTTTCTCAATGCCAAGAGAGGGCCGGTAAGGCCGGTGAGATCCCATGGACTCGACGACGTCCGCAACACCGATGATCCGCGCTTCCAAGAGAATCTGATCCCCCGAAAGTCCACGGGGGTACCCCGAACCGTTCATGCGTTCATGATGTTGAACGATAATGTCGGCAACGGGATAATCGAAGGCGATGCCTTTGAGTATCCCATATCCGGCCTCCGTATGATCCCTCAAGATATTTAATTCGTTCTCGCTTATCATTCCCGGTCTGCTCAGGAATTCGGCGGGAACATAGATTTTGCCGATATCATGAAGCATGGCGGCAATCCGGACGGCCTTGAGATGATCGTCCGTAAAATGCATTTCTTTCGCGATGGCGATGGCCAGTTCCGTCACCCGCTCCTGGTGACCTGCCGTGTAGGGATCCCTGACTTCGATGGCCGTGCACAGTGCTCTGGTGATGCCGTCCATCACTTCGTCGGTTTTCCTTGATGAAATATCCTCAACGGTGCCCTCATAAAAGAGGTAATTGCCCCGGTCGTCATGCACGGCCCGGACATTCAGGCAAACCCAAACCTTGTCGCCGTCTTTTTTCACATACTGGGTTTCAAACCCCTTCACCCGGCCGTTCGCCTTCAGCAAATTCCTGAATACAAGGCGTTGCCTCGGATCAGCAAAAAGCAGCTCCTCCATGTTCGACGCGACGGACATGAATTCTTCCGGTGAGTCATAGCCCAACATGCGGGTAATGGCATTGTTCGCCAGAGTATAGGTTCCTTCGGCCGTCGTCTGGAAAATACCCTCGACGGCGTCCTCGACGATGCTCCGGTATCTGGTTTCGCTCTCCCGCAGGGCCTCTTCCGCAATCTTGCGCTCTACAATCTCAAAGAGCAGGTCTTCATTGACTTTCTGTAGCTCTCGCGTTCTCTGGCGGACCTTTTCTTCGAGTATTTCCCGAGACCGGTGATCTTGCTTTTCCGCTTCTTTGTGAAGCGTGACGTCGGTTCCGATGCAGAGGATCTCCGCAATCTCTCCTTTCTCATCAAGGACGGCCCGATTCGTCCACAGGACCCAAACTCTGCTTCCATCTTTCCGCATATTTTCATTATCATGGGTCTCATATTGCGCCGGGTTTTTCGAGATGGCCACCATGAAGTTCGACATGTCCCGTCCAGACGATTCCATCTCCGGCAGGATCGTACCCCTTATATTTTTCCCGATGATCTCTTCTTGGGTAAAACCGAAAAAGGTCTGTCCGAATGGGTTCATGTACAGGATCTTCCCTGTGCTACCGATCCGCAGGATGATGCTGTTGGCGTTCTCGATGAGATTACGGTACTCTTTCTCATGCTGTTTCAGATCGTTTTTCACAGTCTTTCATCCCTTCATAAAAACTCGCTTTTTGTGGAAGTCAGTATAGGAATTTCAGGCTTTTCTGTCAATTAAAACTTACCACAAGATGTGGGGTGCTGTGCCAATGACCCGCTCTATCCTGGACAACGGACGGGTCTTCGATGGACATCTTTTTATCCTTGCATTTATTAAGCAGTTGATACATGCTCCAATCAGTATAGGGCCTCGGAAAAATTGGGGAATTTGAACCATGAAATATAAAACCAATCCCGGGCACAGCTCTGCTACCTGAAGGACGATCATACCTGCGGCGCGGTTAACGAAAATAAGCCCCGCGAGATCGTCAGCCAACATCTCTCTAAGGAGGTGGACGAAAAGATCCGAGAGGAGATTCGCGCATGGGTAATCAATCGACCATTCAACTATACAAAATGAAAAATAAGCGCCTGGTGGTAGCGCTACTGCTCGTGACCATTCTCTCTGCCGGAGCGCTCTTTACCTGGTGGACGGTGGTGCGGACTGACCGCGAGATGCGCGCCGATCTGCTTATGCAGGCACGACTGGTGGCACAGACGGTTAATATCGAGCGCGTCGCAGCGCTCGAGGGCACGAAGGATGATCTGGAAAGTTCCGATTACCGACAAATCAAGAACCAGCTCGCCGCTATTCGCTCGGCTAACCCGCAAAGTAAGTTTATCTATCTTCTGGGCCGTAAGGCCGATGGCGCGGTCATCTTCTTCGTGGACAGCGAACCGCTCGATTCGAAGGACTATTCCCCGCCCGGACAAGTTTATGAGGATATCCCGACAAGCTATCGCCGCGTGTTTGACACCAAAGTCGAGTCCATTGAAGGACCGGCCACCGATCGCTGGGGCACGTGGGTCTCGGCGCTGGTTCCCATCAATAATACAGTAACCACTTCCTCCGGCCTCGTCTCTGAAAAAGACGCTCAGGCGATTGTGCGCAAAGCTTTGAACTTCTATCGGAAAAACGGACGGGAGCGCCTTCTGAAGGAGCTCAACAATCCGCAGGGGGAATTTCGCAAGGGTGACCTTTACGCCTTCGCCTACGACCGTGACATGACCATGAAGGCCCATCCAGTAAAATCGGAACTGGTTGGCCGGAATCTGCTCGGCGAGAAAGACCGGACCGGGGACAAGTATTTTCGAAAAGAGATACAGAAAGTCGCTCTGTCCAAGGGAAGCGGCTGGGTTGATTACCAATACGAAAATCCCGCCAATAAAAAGATTTTGCCGAAGACCACCTATGTCGAGATGGTGGATGATCTGATCGTCTGCGCCGAAGTGTACAAAAGCACCGGCGAGCTGCTTGCCGTGCTGGGCATGAATATGGACGCCCGCGCCTGGAAATGGAACGTGGCTTCAAAGGCGGCCCTGCCTGTGGGGATGATGCTGGTCTTGTTTATCGGCGCAGCCACCGTCTTTTTCTCCATCCGCCGCGTTAACGCTTCGCCCAAGCCGATCCTGCGGTCTCTCCTGCCGCCCCTGACGGCTATGGTGCTCCTATTGATAGCCGGCATGGGAGCGCTCCTGTGGCAACAGCAGCAGCAGCGGATCGCCGGGAATACGGCAAGCATTAACGCCTATGAGAAAGATCTCTTTCGCGCGTCCCTGAATCAGCAGGTCATCGGCTTGGCCACTGCCTTGCAGCCCATCACCGCCGACCCTACGGTGCAAAAGGCCCTCAGCAAAGGCGATGCTGAAAGTCTGCTTGCCGTCTGGCAACCTGTATTTAAGACGCTGCACATCGAGAACAACCTCACTCATTTTTACTTCTTCGATAAAAACCGCGTCTGTCTCCTGCGCGTCCACAAGCCCGATAAACGCGGTGACCTCATCAATCGCTTCACTGCCCTCGAGGCCGAACGCACAGGGAAAACCGCTTCCGGTCTTGAGCTGGGGCCGTTGGGCACCTTCACCCTGCGTGTTGTGAAACCGGTTTTTGCCGACGGCGCGCTTGTCGGCTATGTGGAATTGGGCAAGGAAATCGAGGACATTCTGCAAACACTACACACCCGATCAGGTGTCCAACTGGCTGCGACCATTGGCAAGGAGCATCTGAACCGGCAAACATGGGAAGAGGGAATGCGCCTGCTCGGCAGGGAGGCCGACTGGAACCGCCTGCCCCAAAGCGCCGTGATTTACTCCTCTCAAGGCCGCCTGCCCGATGCCTTTATATCCTGGGTTCAGTCCCTGGACAAGAAACATGTTGACGGAGAAACGAACCGGGAAATCACCACCGAAGGGAAGGACTGGCGTGCATTCGCAATCCCCATTCAAGACGTTTCGGACAAAGAGGTCGGCAACCTTTTGATTATGATTGACATCTCGACCGAAAAGGAGGCCTTTACGCGCCTGATTATCCTGGGTGGAACCGCCGGCGTGTTACTGCTGACGCTGCTGCTGGGATTTGTCTATGTCCTGATCCGCCGCACCGATGCGGGCATTCAAGCCCAACAGGCGGAACTTCGGAAGAACGAGGAAAGATATCGCCTTCTGGTAGAGAATATCAGTGAAACCATGCTGGTCATACAGGACGGGGAGATCAAATATGCCAATCTCCAGGCGGCAGCGTCGTTTGGTTATTCGGAGCAGGAAGTCATGTTTATTAAAGTATTTGAATTAATTCATTCTGAAGATCGAGATGTCGTAACGAAACGATATCTTCAAAAGATCAATGGCGATAAGACACCCTCCCGGAATATACACAGAATCATCCACAAGAGTGGCCAGATCAAGTGGGTTGAACTCAGCTCTGTCCTGATTGATTGGGAAGGACGACCAGCAACACTAAATTTTATCACAGACATCACCGAGCGCAAGCTGGCGGAGGAGAAGCTGAAAGAAATCAATCTCCGGCTCGAGGAGGCCAACGCCCTCGCCAACAACATGGCCAATCAGGCGACGATGGCCAACGCGGCCAAGAGCGACTTCCTGGCCAACATGAGCCACGAAATCCGCACCCCCATGAACGCCATCATCGGCATGGCTGATCTGCTCTGGGATTCCTCCCTCACGCCGGAGCAACGCCAGCACGTCCAGATATTCCGTTCCGCCGGCGAAAATCTCCTCATTCTCATTAATGATATCCTGGATCTTTCCAAGGTTGAATCAGGGCAGTTAAGTCTTGAACTCATACCCTATGACCTCTTCGATATCGTTGAAAAATCCTGTGAGGTCATAGCCGTGCGCGCCCATAGCCGCAATTTAGAACTTGCCTGTCGTATCCGTCCCGATGTCCCTCAACATATTCAGGGCGATCCGACGCGGCTTCGTCAGGTGCTTATGAACCTTCTGGGAAATGCCATTAAATTTACCGAGAAGGGTGAAATCGTCTTGACGGTGCTACCCCTTACGGAAGATGCCCCGGGGAAAACGCCACGGTTTTTACAGTTTTCTGTCCGGGATACAGGAATCGGCATCCCCGTTGAACAGACAAACGCCGTCTTTGAAAAATTCACCCAGTCCGATTCCTCCATCACCAGAAAATACGAGGGATCGGGTTTGGGCCTGACTATTTCCAGACAAATCGTCGAACTGATGGGAGGGAAAATATGGGTGGAAAGCCAACCGGGAGAAGGCAGCACTTTCTTCTTCACCATTCCCTTGGAAGAAGCACCCCCGGAAGAAGATCAACATCCGGCTTCTCGGCCGGAGATCGATATGCAAGGATTGAATGTCCTCATCGTTGACGAC
>JANYAF010000201.1 GCA_025355175.1 Deltaproteobacteria bacterium
ACGTCAAAAGGGAACCACAGAGATTTATCGTGGCGCCAAAGAAGCGGGCAGTCTGCTCAACAAAGTGAGATTAGACATCGCCGTTAACGAAGACTACATCAAACCCGCGGTGGACGCCATTGTCAAGGGCGCCCATACGGGCTCTGTAGGCGACGGTAAAATCTTTGTCGTGGAGCTTTTCGAGTGCATTCGCATCAGCACAGGCGAATGGGGCGGCGGCGCCATCGGCTGAGGTGGTCCTATGGATAATTATAAAGTGGATGTCAAGGAAGATGTGCTGGAACGATGTGTTGTAGACTGTGAAAGAGCAGTCATCATTCATGTTCTGACAAGAACGAAGGGCAATCAATCTGAAGCCGCCAGACTCCTGGGAACCACAAAACGCATTCTGGCTTACAAGGTCCATAAATATAGGATCGATTGTGAACAATTCAAATGAAAAATAAAAGTAAAGGAGAATTGAGTACCATGAAACAAACAATGAAGAAGATGATTATTGCGGTTGCGCTTTTGCCGATGCTTACCGCATTACCGGTAACATCCCGGGCGGAAGAACAAAAAGCGGCCTCACCTGCGCAAACGCCTGCCATAACGCAGGCGGCTCCTGCGGTCACAGCGGAGCAGAAGCCCGCCGAACAGAAGCCGGAGGAAGACAAGGTGACGGGCGAAATAGCGGCGAGCATTTTGAGCGCATACATTTGGCGCGGCCAGGAGCTGAGCCGCCACGGTGTGGTGCTTCAGCCCTCGGCGACGGTAAGTTACAAAGGATTCACAGCCAACATCTGGGGCAACCTGGACACCAAACCCTATGCGGCCGGAAGCGAAAAATACTCATCCAATTATACGGAAACGGATGTCACTCTTTCTTATTCGCGAAAGTTCGGGATTGTACAGGTAGGTGGCGGCTACATTTACTATGGCCTGGCGGCTTTAACTCCGGGGGGGAACCGATCCGCTTGATTCCCAGGAATTATTTGTCTCCGTGGGACTGGACACGATCCTGGCTCCGACACTGACCGTCTATAAGGAAATCGACCATTATCATCAATGGTATGCCACACTGGGTATTTCCCATACGTTTGCCCTGCATGAAAAAGTAGGTTTAAAACTGGCGGCAACAGCAAGCTATCTACTGTCTACTGATGAAACCACTTACCCAAAGTATGACAGCAATTCCGTGGCAACCACAGACAAGTTTAACAATTTTCACGATGGTGTGATTTCCGTGTCTCTGCCGGTTACCGTCTGGAAGTCCCTGGCGGTGACACCAACGTTGTCCTATGTCTTCCCGCTTTCGCAGGACGCGAAGCATGAAATGAAAGCGCGTGGCCTGCAGGGCGCGGCCCTGCCCTCTGATAAGGATAGTTCTTCGTTCCTTTATGGCGGAGTGACTTTAAGTTTCACTTTCTAACTGTTAATGTTTGTTTTGAAGCCGCTGCAATTTGTTGGGAATAAATTGCAGCGGCTTTTTTATGGAAGCGTTTCGAAATAATATCTTGATCCCTAAGAATAAAGAACTGCGGGGCTTCCAGGGGAATGGCTGTATTTAATTGCATCGGGCAGGTGTAAATCGTATAATGAAATCGTAGCAAGCAGAATAACGAGGGGACAGGCACAATTATGGACCATTTGAATTTGTTGCTGAACATCGGCCAGCTAGACTGGGTATTTAAAGGCAGCTCCAGCATTGAGAACCTGCTTGGCAAGCTTGTGGTCATGGTTGCCAAGCATATGCAGGCCGATGTTTGTTCCATTTACATTTCCGACGACGCCAAAGGCAAACTGGTCCTGCGCGCGAACACCGGGTTCAAACCCCAACTCATCGGTAAGATAAGACTCAAGCCCGGCGAGGGAATCGCCGGAACCGTCTTTGAGAAAAACGAGCCGGTCTGCATCGCCGACGGTTTTACACATCCCAATTTCCGCTATTGTAAGGGAACGGGTGAAGAACGATATAAATCGTTCCTGTCAGTGCCTATTGTTAGTGGTGCGGCTCCTTTAGGAGTCATCATGCTGCAACGGCAGGAAAACAACCGGTTCAAGAACAGCGATATTAAAGCGCTGCAAGTCGTCGCCTCCCAGCTGGCCGTCGTGCTGGAAAATGTTAAGATCATTCTTTCTTTGCAGGGCGCGACGCCCAGGGCGAATGCCCGCGGGAAAAAGGAACAGCACCATTCGGTGTTTCTCAAGGGCAAGGCGGCATCCCGTGGCTATGCCTATGCGAAAGCGGCATTAGCCATAGGAACAGAGCGGTTCCACGAAATAGCGGCACGGACCTTCGGGAAAAAGTATGGTCTGGCCGATCTGCAAAAGGCCCTGACGAAAACGGAAAAAGAGTTGGAAACATTGCAGAAGCTGGTGGAGGACAAACTCAGTGATGCCGCCTCTATGATCTTCACCTCTCATCTGCTCATCTTGAAAGATAAGAGTTTTCTTGCGGCCATGACCACGCCTGTGCAAAAGGGCAGAAACGCGCCCGATGCGGTGATTGCCACCGGACAGAAATATATAACCCTGTTTGCGGCAAGTCCTGTTCCTTACATGCAGGAGAAGGTTCACGATATCGAAGATCTGGTAACACGGCTCATTCGAAATCTGGCCGGTAAAGAGGCGAAGCTGCCGCCCGTGCGCCACCGGATCGTGATTGCGACGGATTTGTATCCATCCGACCTGCTGAAACTTTCCTCGGAAAAGGTGAAGGGTATCGTGCTGTTGAGCGGAGGGGTTACCTCCCATGTTTCCATCCTGGCCCGCTCTCTGCAGATCCCCATGGTCATTGTCAACGACCCGGTCGCGAACACTATCTCTGATGGCGACCATATCCTCATTGATGCCGAGATTGGAAATGTCTATATCAACCCGGACAAGGACATTGTGCAGGAGTTCAAAGACCGTATCGACGAGCAGGCAACAGTCAAAGCGCCGCCGGTCATGATGCCTTTTTCCGAAACAAAAGACGGGGTGCGCATCAAACTTATGGCCAACGTCAATTTATTGAAAGATCTGGAGTTGCTTAGTCAATTATCCTGTGATGGAATCGGGTTGTATCGCTCCGAGTTTCCGTTCATCATCCGCAAGAATTTCCCCACCGAAGAAGAGCAGTATTTCATTTACCGGAAACTAGTCCTGGGCGCGCCTTCAAAAGACGTTACCTTCCGCACCCTCGATATCGGCGGCGACAAGGTACCCGCCTACTGGGAATCGTCAAACACGGGAAATTCTTTTCTGGGCCTGCGTTCCATTCGGTTCTCACTTGCACATCAAGACATCTTCACCCAGCAGATTCGAGCCATTTTGCGCGCCGGTGCGGATTGCCATTTAAAAATTATGTTTCCCATGATCTTTTCTCTTGAGGAATTCATACAGGCCAAAGGCATCGTGATGAACTGCATTGATGAACTGAAAAAATCCGGCGAGGCTTTCAACGACCAGCCGAAGATCGGCATGATGGTGGAGGTTCCGGCCGTCATCGAAATCATCGAGGAATTTGCCCGGATCGTCGATTTCTTTTCCATCGGGACCAACGACCTGGTGCAGTACATGCTGGCCGTCGACCGTACGAACGAAGAAGTATCGGAGTATTACATTCCGCATCATCCGGCAGTCCTGCGGGCCATTAAACGGGTCGCCGTCGCAGCTGTGGCCTGCGGCAAAGAGGTATCGGTCTGTGGTGATATGGCAAATAATGCTAAATACCTGCAATTCATTATAGGGTGCGGCATACGGACATTGAGCATGAATCCCATTTACCTGGCGGAGAACCAGAAAATAATCGGCGGGATCGATGTGGCGAAGGCCGAGACTCTGACGCAACGGCTGCTCGCAACAGGAAATATCGACACGATACGGAAAGAATTATTTCTCTCGTAATATGTCAGTAAAAGATGGAAACATCACACCTTGGAAAAAAATCAATGAAGAAAAGCGGTGCTTTTCAATTTACTGCTTTCCTGCTTGACAAAAACGGAAAGTTTTGCGCTCTTATGCGTCGCAAAATTCAATCTCAGGCAGGTGTTTCATGGAACTCTTCTTCGATCCCAAATCTGTTGTTGTTATCGGCGCTTCCAATGCCCCCCTCAATCTCGGAGCCACAATTTGTAACATGCTGAAGGATTATCTTCGCTATACCGGGGCCGTCTACGCCGTGAATTCCAAGGGAGAGACGGTGAACGGGTACCCGGGTTATTCATTGGTCCTGGACCTCCCGGAAGCCCCCGATCTGGCGATAATCATTGTGGCGGCACGCAATGTTCCCGGCATTATCCGGGACTGCGCGCACAAAGGCATCAAACGCATCGTCATTGAGAGCGCCGGTTTTTCCGAGGGCGGTGAACTCGGCGAGGCGATGCAGCGCGAAATCGACGAGATCGCGAAAGCCAACGGCATTCGCCTGATGGGGCCCAACTGCCTGGGAACACTGAGCACGCGCACTAAGTTCTGCTGTTTTTACGGCGTCAACCCGAGCTTAGTCGAGATGAATCAAATTTTCGAGTCGCCGGGCACCATGTCTTACATAATCCAGAGCGGCGGTGTGGCCGTTCTGGTCATGGAATCGCTTTATTACGACCTGGTCGGCATCAACAAGGTGGTCAGTATCGGCAATAAGTGCGATGTTGATGAAGCGGACCTGATCGATTATTTCCAAAACGACGAGACCGAAGTCATCGGCATATATCTGGAGAATGTGGCCGACGGCCGCAAGCTTATGGAGGCCGCTAAAAAATCCCGCAAGCCCGTCCTGATCTATAAGGTGGGCAAAACCAAAGAGGGAGCTATGGCCGCCATGTCTCACACGGCGGGAATGGCCAATAACGATTCGATCTTCGATGCCGCGTGCAGGCAGGCGGGGATCATCCGTCTGCAATCCATCGACGAACTCCACTCGCTCCCCAAAATGTTCACGGAAATGCCCCTACTGAAGGGGAAACGGATCGCGGCGTTCACCAACTCCGGCGCCTTTGGCAGCATTGCCGCAGACCTGCTGGTAGAAGCGGGTTTGCAGATGCCGCACCTTGCCCCGCATACTCAGGAACGGCTGAAGAAAGCCGGACAAGTCTTCAACATCAAGAACCCCGTGGACATCGGCCCCGCTCCTCCGCAAACCTATCTCGACATTTTCGACATTCTTTTGTCCGCGGATGAAGTGGACGGCCTTTTGCCGCTGCTCAGCGTCTGGCAGCCTTTCGTGATTGACACGCTCCTGGAGCTTTTGAAAATGTGTAAGCATTACGATAAGCCCGCGGCCATTTACACACCGAATGCCATCGCTAAATCCATTGCCATTCGAGCCAAATACCGTATCCCCATCTTTGAAACGTCGGAACAAGCGGTGCGGGCACTGTCCGTTTCCCATACGTATTATGAATCTCTCCTGAAAAGGAAATAATAAACAGAGGTTTTATGCAGATATTTATTGATGCGGATGCGTTTCCGAATGTGATCAGAGACATCCTGATCAAGGCCTCTTTGCGTCTGAATATCCCGCTGATTTTTGTAGCCAATAAACCGCTGCGTCTGGAGAAACTGTCTAACCTGTCTTTAATCCTGGTTCCGGGAGGACCGGATGTTGCGGATGACAAGATCGCCCAGCTTGTGCAGCCGGGCGATCTTGTCATTACCGCCGATATTCCGCTGGCCGACCGGGTTGTGACAAAAAATGCCTTTGCCATGAATCCCCGCGGCATGCTCTACACGGAACATAACATCAAAGACCGGCTGTCTATACGCGATTTACTGGGTGAGCTGAGAGATACCGGCATGATCACCGGCGGCCCTGCCCAGTTCTGTAAGAAAGACCGCCAGGCCTTTGCCAATCAACTGGATAGTTTTTTAGTCAGGCAACTCAAAATCGAAAACGCGACGCAAAGGAATCCTGTTTGCTGACTATGACACAAACACGAATCATCACATCCAGAACTCCGCTTCTTCCATCGGCCCAACGTCTTGATGGATACTGCGCCGGTCGATTCACCTATCTGACAGAAAACCAATGGCAACAAGAGATTCTTGCCGGAAAGTTATCGCTTGATGGCGTGATAGCCACCGATTCCGCGACAATGCTGAAGGGCGGAGAATTACTTGCCTGGGACGGCAGCGGAATTGTTGAACCGGATGTCGATACAAGGATCACCATTCTCTACGAGGACGAATGGTTTATTGCCGTCAATAAAACGGGAAATTTGCCGGTCCACCCTTCGGGACGGTATTTTAACAATACACTGGTTGCCTTGCTTGATGATCGCTACGGGCGCAAGGTTTATCCGGTGCACCGTATCGACCGCGAAACGTCGGGCGTCATCCTTCTGGCCTTCGATGGAAGAAGTGCGGGCGCTCTGTCCGAATCGCTGGCGAAAGGGTTAAAAGAGTATCTGGCTCTGGTGCATGGAAATTTTCCCAATGAAGAGATGGTCGTCGATTTGCCCTTAGGACGTGATCATAAATCTGCCGTAAGTAAGAAACGAAGGGCGTGGACGGGCGGAACCGAAAAGGCTCTGACGCGATTCCGGAAAATCATGGCCGCGGGCGACGTTTCCCTGGTCCGGTGTTTCCCCGAGACGGGGAGGCTTCATCAGATACGCGCCCATCTGCTGGCCGCGGGTTATCCGGTTGTCGGCGATAAGCTCTACGGTCGAGACGAAACCGCTTTTCTCACTTTTATCAAACAGGGACTAACCGCCGAACTGCAAGAGAGCCTGGTGCTGCCGCGCTCGGCATTGCACGCCACCAGGCTGGTCTTTCTGCATCCGCAGACCAAACAAGAAATGTTCATCCGCGCGCCGCTTCCCAAGATGTTTACCGATTTTATCCGCGCAAGAAGAGCTAACGGCTGATCGGTCATGTCTGTCAAAATATGTTTTGCCTAAAACGTAAAACTTTCCATTAACGCCTTCAGCCTTCGGTCTTCGGCCTATTCTTAATGTCCAGCATCGTGCCCCGACAGCCGGAGGCGCCGCACAGGCAGGCATGTTCCTTTTTGACTTTGGGGGTTTTACGACCTTCGATGATGAGACTATAGTCGTAAAAGAGTTCTTCGCCGGGGTCGATATCGCGCAGGGCTTTTAGAAAGACGCGGTAACCGTCCTGAGAGGCTTCCAGATTCGGTTCGCAGGAGTGATTGATCCACTTAGCGGAGTTGCCATTATACTTGGCGTCGATGACATGGCCTTCATCCAGGTGAAAGTAAAAAGTGTGGTTGGGTTGGCTGGGGTCGTGGGGGTGGCGGGCCTGGGCCTTGCGCCAGGTGATGATCTCGCCCTGGTACTCCAACACCCGGTCGCCGGCCTTGATGGGACGGAGAGCATAAACGCCCTTGCCGTGAACACCCGATTCGCGCACCTGTGTGCGACGGCCACCGGCCGGCTGGCCCCAACTGCAATGGGCCTTCCGGTCGGCGGATTTGAATCTGTTTTTGGCTTGCGTCATTTGATCAAAACTTTCACAGACAACAGAGATTATCTTTTATTGATGGCCGTCTTATGCTAATATACCCGTCAACTGACTCAACTGGATCAGGATATTTCACACGTCCAAAAATCATCAGATGGCTGACTGTAACACGCAAGCCCGTATAAGCAACTGATTTCTCCTTTGTACATGCAACAAAATGAAATTTGTTAAGAACAACGATACCATGATTGCTCGATTATACCAAGTTGCATTCATAGGATAACGAACCAATGTAGTCCGAACCTCGCGTGACCTCCAGGTCATTAGGTTCGTGTGTTCAACGGGTCTAAAGACCCGTACTACAGTTACCATTTGATGGCAACTTGGTATTAACATTAACCACCCTTTGATGGAAAAGGAGGCGACTATGAATATTGCAAAACTCAATGAAGCCAGAGGTCTTGAAAAACCGGATGTAATCAAAATCATTTACGAAGATCGTCAAATATCCAATATGGAGATTGTCCGTGAAGGAAGAAAACTGGGCGCCGCCCTGAAGAATCTGGGGGTAAAGCGCGGCGACCGGATTATTGTGCAGGCGCCCAATTGCCCGGAAGTTTTATATGCTTTTTCCGCCGCCTGGAGGCTGGGCGCCGTGATCGTTCCCATCAACCATATGATCGGCGAGGAAGAAACCGCTCACATCTATAACGACTCCGGCGCAAAAATAGTCATCAGCAGCAAAATGTATCTACCCAAAATCCGCGCCTGCCAGGCCAAGGCGCCTGACATGAAAACCGTCATTCTCGTTGAAAATGAGGCGGTGGAAGGAACCTTCTCCTACCATTCGCTTGTGAACCAAAGCCCGGAAGATCCCGCCATTGTGGACACGGGCGATGATGATATCGCCGCCCTGATTTACACCGCCGGCACCACCGGTAAAGCCAAGGGCGTCATTCACACCCACGGCACCCTTTACGCAAACGCCGCCATGCAGCACCAGACTTTTCCACCCACAGACGGCATGACCTATATCAGCATTCTGCCGCTCTGCCATTCCTATGGCATTGCATCGACCAACATGAGCCTGTTTCGATCGAATAGAGCCGTCCTGCTCAATTCCTTTGACCTGAATGTTATTTTTTCTTCGATTGAAAAGTATTCGGCCAACATTCTGGCCGCCGTCCCGACCATGTACGTCTATATGCTGCTGTATCCGGAACCCAAAAAGCACAACTTAAGCTCCATGAAATACTGGGTTTCCGGTTCAGCGCCGCTGGCCGTGGAGACCTGGAACAAGTTCAAGAATATGTATGGCTTTGAGATCATCGAAGGCTGGGGGCTCACCGAAGCCGGCGCCAACAACTCCTGCAATCCCTGGAATGGTTTAAAAAAGATCGGCTCCATCGGCCTCCCCATGACCGGCACGAAGATTAGCATTGTCGATGATTACGGAAAAGCGCTTCCCGCGGGCGAAAAAGGCGAAATTGTCATCCGCGGTCCTCAGATCATGAAGGGATACTGGAATCGGCCCGAAGAAACAGCCCAGGCGATCCGCGACGGCTGGCTGCACACGGGCGACGTCGGTTATGTTGACGGCGACGGCTATTTCTGGATTACCGACCGCAAAAAAGATCTGATCATCAAGGGCGGTGAAAACATTTCGCCGCGGACCATTGAAGAAGTCCTCTACACGTGCCCGTACGTGTCGGAAGCGGCGGTCATCGGCGTGAAGGATGAAAAATACGGCGAGGAGATCAAAGCCTTTGTCGTCCTGCATCCGGGTGAAAAAGCTACCGCCGACGATATTCTGGCTTTCAGTAAATCCAAGCTGACCAACTTCCTGCTACCCAAATATATCGTTTTTCTGGAAGCCATGCCCAAGAGCCTGGTCGGGAAAATATTAAAAACCGAGCTGCGGAAGATGTAAAGTGAAAGGTTAAAGGCTGAAGGCTGAATCACGCCATACTTTTCACGAAGTCACTGGTCATGACCACCTTGGCATAAGGTGATGATAAGGCGGCCATAAAGGATGCATGAACCTCTGCTGCTTTGATGCGTTTGTCTTTGAAAATTAAGTCCCTTGTCGCGCAGGCATCCTCGGCGACAACACAATGGTAGCCCAGGTCAAAAGCTGCGCGGGTTGTGGCGTCTATGCACATGTGGCTCATTGCGCCACAGATTACCAGATGGTCAACGTGCAAATTTTTCAGCATTTCCAATAAGGACGTATTCCGAAAACTGTTTGGATAATTTTTTACGATAACGGCTTCGCCTTCCTGGGGAGCTACCCTGTCGTTTATTTTTGCGCCATCTGTCCCAGGCAAGAAGAAACCTTTAGGATCAATAGAAATGTGCTGCATGTGAACAATCGGTAATTTTTTATTTCTGAATTCAGCCAAAAGAAGCCGGGCATTTTCCACAGCATCTTCAATGCCGACAAGTTCCATTTTACCGGCGGGGAAATAATCATTCTGCAAATCAACCATAACAAGACATTTATTCATAAAATTCTCCAACTTCATTGCCAAGAGTAAAGATTCGCGCCCGAGTTATGTGTTGCGTCCTCCGAATTCTCCAATCAGATTTTTTCGTATCTCACTTTTTTGCGGCTGACGGTTCTGAGATATTTAACATTGGAATGCCCGAAGACCATCATAAAAATGACCGATTCACCCTCATGAATCCCGACCCTTTGTTTTAATTCGGGTGACATATCAAACGCAAATGTTCCAAAACCCATTAAGCAGGCGCCAAGGCCGAGCGCGTTAATCATCAGCTCCAGATGACCCGTATTGAAACAGCCGTCCACCTCATTACAGGTACGGCTGACAATCAGCAGCGCGTTGGGTGCGCCATGGAACAATAAATCCCTCTTTGTTTTCTGATAAACCTGATGCCATTTAATCCAGGTGGATTGGAAATCCAAATATTGATACGGCACCCGCATCGCTTTCTTATCAACATTTTTGACATCAAGCTCTGCCAAAGTTTTTAAAGCAATCGGCGTAATCTCCTGAAGTGTCTCTTTTGTCAGCACGACATAACGCAGTGGCTGAAAATTTGCGCCCGTTTGCGTGTATCTCCCCATCTCCAGTATGCCGGCAATATCCGCATCACTCACCGGGTCATCGGTAAACTGACGGACGCTTCGTCGAAATTTAACAAAATTCAGGAGCCGATCCGGCGCAATCCCGAACGTCTCCGGATTATCATATTCGAGGACCTCGGAAGGATCATAATCGCCAAGCAACGTGACGGCTTTCTCTTTGCATACCGCCGTGCAGTGTCCGCATTCCAGACACCATTTGCCGGGAACGGCCTTACCGTCTTTGACGGTAAGGGAAAAAATATTACAGTCCGCCGCGCAGGTACCACATCCAATGCACTTCTCTCCATCAACTTTTACCATGATTATTCTCCACTAAGCCGTCGTTCAATAATAACTGTAACATTTTAATATCATAACCGGCATAAGGGGCCGTAACGTAATGGATAGAAATGTAACAATCTTGCCACCCGCATGGGTGGCTATTTCTTAACGGCCCCTAATATTTCAAGATGAGCCCAAAAGAGACTTGACCCGTGCTTTCAACTTCATCGTAAGTCAAATGCAGACCCCTTTTTCCTTCTACTTCGCAGGAACCGCTGCTTTGTGTTTTTCATGGTAGCCTGCAAACTTGCTTAACGCCAGGGCCGCCCGCTGTATCGAGGGGAAGACGGCAATCCCTGCCGCCGATAAATCCTTGGCTGCATCAAGGGCAAGCTTCCGCATCTCCGTGGAACTGTAGCTGTGCAGGATAACCGCCAGCGGTTTGTTCATCTCCTTTTTGATTTGGCTGATTAACTGGAGATACACGCCTATCATTAATTCCTTTTCCTGGATGGAAATCAGACCGAAATGGTCAAACGCCACGTGGATGACGAGCAGGTCCGCTTCTTCACTCTGGTCAAGTGTTTTCATTGTCTTGAAAAAATTTTCAGGACTTTCAAAATTGTTGAGGTCGATGGGATTTTTAAAAATTCTGCCGGCTTCGGAAGAAAACAATTCAATCAGGCCTTGCCGCAGCTTGTCGCTTAACCTGGGAAGCACCAGCCCTGCATGGGTAAATTCATCCGCCAGGAGAACACTGGCGCCGCCTCCAATGCCGATAATCACAATCTTGTTTCCCGTGGGAACCTGCATATGCTGAAAGGCCAGAGTGATGTCCATCATTTCTTCGATACTGCCGGCGCGAATGGCCCCTGCCTGCTTAAGCACGCCGTCCCATACTTGATCGGAACCGGCCAGGGCCGTTGTATGCGATATCGCCGCCTCGGCTCCTGATGCGGATGTGCCAACTTTTAATATGATGGTTGGTTTGGTCTTTGCGGCTGTTTTCAGAGCTTTGAAAAATCGGGGTCCTTGTCTGACGCCTTCGATGTAGGCGGTAATAATTTTTGTCTCCTCATCGTGTACCAGATATTCCAGGTAATCCGATTCGTTCAGATCGGCGCCATTCCCCATACTGATGACCTTACTGAAAAACACGCCTCTGCTGTTGCCCTCCTGCACGCAGTGCGCGGCATTACCCCCGCTCTGAGAGATCATGGCGACCGGGCCGCTTACCTTTTCAAAGTCAGCATTAAAAGAAAGGCCGCCCCCGGGGCAATAAAGGCCCAGGCAATTTGGTCCGATCACACGGATTCCGCCGGCTTTTGCTCTGGCCATGATATCCGCCTGCAGACGTTTGCCTTCAACATTTTCAATCTCACTGAAACCCGAGGTAAAGAAATGGATAGCCCGGACGCCTTTTTGGGCCGCATCGGCCACGAGTTGCGGCGTATAAGGGGCGGGAATGGCGGAAATAATAAAATCGACTTTATCCGGGATATCTTTCACGCTTTTATAAATGGTCATCCCCATGATCTCGCCGCCGGTGGGATTCATCGGATAGACCTTTCCCTTGAATCCGAATTGCATCAGGCCTTCCAGATACTTCAGACCGGCATTGAATTGTTTGACCTTCTCCGACACACCGGCAATAGCGATTGTTTGGGGATGGAATAAGAAATCGAGATTTTCCGCAGTCTTCATGGCAAGCATCCTTCCTTTTTAAAAGAAAATTCCGTTAACGATATAATGGAGATCGCTTCATTACCATTATTTGGTGATTAGGAACAGCTGTATGAGTTCCCTGTTTTTGGTGATCAAACGTCAAGAGTAAAGATTTGACCTCTGTTACGCTTTTGTTCCTCTCAAACCGGAACAAAGTCGGATGGTCGAACCTCTTTGAGCTTTAAGGCTTCCGTTGGGCAGACGACCGTACAAGCACCGCATCCCAGGCACTTTTCAGGATCTACGGCGGCAAGATCATCCTTCATGGAAAGAGCGTCGAAAAAACATCGGTCCATACACACTTCGCATCCACTGCAAAGATCGGCATGGACAAAAGCCTCGAAACGGCTGGGCGCCACCCATTTCTTTGGTCCCTTCATAATAGCCCAGTTCAGGCAGCAATCATTGCAGCAATTGCAGATGACATGGCCTACGGTCTGGCGATTATCAACAACATGCACCAGCCCTTCCTCCCGGCACTTTTTCAGAATTTCGACAGCTTCGCTTTTGGACAACGCCCGTCCCGTACCACGATCGATATTGTATTCGGCAGCGCGATCTACCTGCATGCAGACTTCCAGCGGCTTTTTACAATTTCCGGAAATCACGCGGCAGGAACAATTTGTAACGGAAAGCGTCTTCGCATCCTCGATAATCTTTACGACATCGTCATAGGCAAGAATCTGCGATTGCGGTTCGACACTTTCATTGACGGGGACAACCCGCATGATGGCACCAGGCAGGAAATCCATGATCATCTGACCGTAACTCGGCCATTCCTTTTCCATGTAATCTTTCCAGAGGTCCAACACATGCCTTGATATTCCCGGGGTCAGACTGGTGGAATCATGCATTTGTGGAATTGATTTTACCCGATAGAATTTCTTTTCGCCGCCTTTTGTGGCTTTAAAGATCAACCCGCGGTGGAATAAGGAATCCATCATCGTCATGATTGCATCCCTGGGCAATCCGGACTTTTCCGCCAATTCTTCTGCAGTTGCCGGGGGGGTCGCCAAGAGCATGACCTTTGCCTCATCATCATTTACCAAGGCCTCAAAGATCTTTGGAACCAGCGGTGATTCTCCTGCCCCTACGGCTTGGGCCAGTTTCTTACACAATGTCATGTCCACCATGTTAACAGATCCTCCGTTTCAAAGAATTGCGGAAAGTATCGGGAAAAATATCTTTCATGTCAAGAACAAACAGACGATGACTTGACTCTTTTTTCCCTTACTATTGATGAATAAAATCAAAAATTACTTCTTCTTTTTAGATGGTTTTTTCTGGGTTATACAAACATTTTGATATAATCGTTCTCCTCCGCTGTTGGGTATAATACTTTTCCATTCACTATTGTTATATCTATAACGGTCTAACACTTTTCCGTTCTTGTCAAAATCGATAAACTCTTCCATCATGATCAGTCTATTCTTACAATCAATATTCCACAAAACAGTTTCGTGGTGATAGTTTTGGTATTTTATGGATTTCTCTAAATCATATTTCTTTACTTCTTCAACCCTCTTTTCCCTGGCATCATCCGTCATAGTCTTATATGTCCAGACTAATAGAACGTCAGGTGATTTCGTGATAATTTTTTTATTGTAATATGAATGATATTGAAGAGGCTCCCAGATTTTCGGATTTGGTTGTTCTGCAAAACAGATGGGTGGAAGCGAAACAATGATAATCATCAATAGCATGAACAGTAATTGGAATTTATTTTTCATAAGTCCTTTTTTGAAATGAGAATACCCCCTAAAATTCAAAATCATTTAGGATATCGGGGACGCCCTTTGCACATGGTTGCGGCTTTCATAGTATCGGCATAGATTAGCAACAGCTTTGACCGTTGCGTCCAACGTGGCATACACGGGAAAACCCCTCGCGGTGAAAGTTCTTTTGAGAAGAAGATTGTAATGCCTGTCTTCCTTATCTTCCAGGTAAGGATCCAGTGAAACCGTGATCATGACCGGTTTATGTTCCTTCTGACGAACTTGTTCGCAGCCTTCGACCATCAACTCGATCAGCCGCTTCATATGATCATCAATGCCTTGTCCCAGGATGCGCCGCAAGTAACGAAACTGATCGAATTGGAAGACCAGGGTGTGAATTTCTCGGTCTGCGCCTACGATCCTGATAATGTCGGCGATGTTTCCCGTCGGCCCGATATTATAATAGATAGGCCATGCGTCCAGGGGATTGCCAATGCTGGTTCCGGCCGCGGGAACCAGCGTGCGAAGAGCCTCGACAGTTTCCGAAGAAAACCGGGGCACATCAATACCGGCTTTCAGGCACATGTCCGTCTGGATAACACTGAAGCCGCCGGAGTTGGTAATGAGCGCCATGGATCGCCCGGAGGGGAGCGGCGAGGTATCAAAGGCTATCAGGGCGCCAACCATTTCATCGAAATTTTCCACCTGCAGGGCGCCACTCTGCCTGAAGATGGCGCGCCAGATATCCGGTGACCCGGCCAGGGCGGCCGTATGGGAGGCTGCCGCCCGCATGCCCTGCGCCGTCATCCCGCCTTTGATGGCGATCACCGGTTTTTTCTCCGCCGCGCGGGTCAGGGCCGCTCTCAGGCGTGAGCCGTTTTTGGTTCCTTCGATGTAAAAGGCGATGAGTTTTGTGTCCTCGTCATCCGCCAGATATTCCAGAAAATCGGCCCCGTCCAGATCGACAGCGTTGCCGTAACTGATCACCTTGCTGAACCGGAGATTTTTCGTATTGGCAAAATAAGAGAAGGATTCGGCAAAACTGCCGCTCTGGGCGACAACGCCGATATGCCCCTCCTCGGTAGGGGCTTCCGGTACGATGGACAGGCCCGCCCTGGGACAGTAAACACCGAAGCAATTGGGACCGATAAGCCGGATCTTGCCTTTCGCCAGTCTTTTCAATTCCTCTTCTTGCTGGATTCTTTCCGGAATGCCCGTTTCACTGAAACCGGCCGTGAAAATCTGAGCGACCTTGACGCCTTTGAGGATGCACTGCTCCAAGACCTGCGGGAGATGTGCGGCAGAGACGCCGATAATGGCGTAATCGATTGCCGCTTCCACATTCAGAATGCCCGGGTAGCATTTTTTGCCCAGCAGTTCCTTATATTTGGGGTTCACGAGATACAGGTGTTCCCTTATTTTTGTTTTCATATGCGCCTGCGTTGCCAGGTCAAAAGGAGATGCCCCGATAATCGCTACGGCGCGAGGATTAAATATATAGTCAAACACATTGGCTCCTGTTTCCATATGTCCCCCTGAAAGAACGTTGATGGGTTTTTTCTTATCACAAGTCACTGAACAACCGTAGGATAAAAACAGCCCTCAGCATTATGCAAATACCGTAGAATCCTGACTTAATATGTGGTACAAATTTCACGGGCGGCAAGTTAGAGCTTGCCGGATTGAGTGAGCGGGGAAAAGACATGATTCGAGCCATATTGATTGCTGTGATACTCAGTGTTTCTGCGACGGTTAGTGCACAGCTGCCCCCGTCCGCTCTCGATGTCTCCACCGGACCCATTTACCGTATCATCAAAACACCGAAGACAGCCGAATGGGAAGGAGAGTGGGTGTCCGTTTCCTCACAGATCGATTATCTGGACCGGCTGGGGGTCTTTCAAAAGGCAGCTGCCGCAGCAAAAGGGCCTGCCGCTGACGATATCCGGCGGGCATTTCTGAGGCGATTCAGCTCGGATATGGGAAGGGTCAAAATTGCCGCGGGACGCTTCACCTTTCTCTCGCCTGATGGTTCAATCGTTATCGGCGCCGCGCAATACGCCTATGCCGGATTTGTGGAACAAATGAGCGAAGGACGGGAAATTCAATGGCACCAATTTACCCTCAACAACGGTTTTAGTAAGTATCCGGTACTGGTCTGTTCAGAACCGTATGGCGTTTTGGGCCAATGGATGATTGTTCATGGCGATTCAGTCGTCGGCATGAAAGCTGGACGCTACGATTCGATGGAAGAGCAGGCCATGATGCTTCCCGCCGATCTCTCCGCTGAAGCCATCGGCGATGCCATAGACACGCCCGAGTTTGTATCCTTCCTTCTGTCGCTGCCGATCTCGAAAAAAAACGAAGGGAGTGTGGGACCGTGACGGTTACAATCCGCGTGATCAAATCCATTCTGATCGTTGCATCCTGTTTCGGGCTCACGTGCTGTTCGGTGATTCATCCAGCGCTGACTACGGATACGAAGGACCGTATCTGCAACCGAAGCGGTGATCTCAAAGAGGTGGCAGCCGCAGAAGCCATCCATACCGTACATCAGGGTATCATCGAGGGCAGCAACTGGGAGTTCGATAAAAAGGGAAACATCTTTCTGGAGGTGCATATCAGCATAGCTGCCCCCGGCGACTATGAGATAGCGCTGGATTTTCACGAACCGTTCGAGAACCTCCGATTGCATACTTCTCTGGGGTTTGTGCGCGCGGGCCGGAAAGAGACATTCCGCATCGGTCCACTGTCCCATGAATTCCCTAAGCCTAGTTTTGTCGAAGTTTCCCTGCTGCTTATGAAGAAAGACGCCGGCGGCAATGCGTACCTTATCGATGAAGTGGACACCTATTTTCTCCTCGATGCCGAGCGGGTCAACGATGCAGCCCTGAAGGGATTAAATACCGGTGGACTTACGGCCCAGGCACTGCTGGACCAGTATGCCCCCATTCTGAAAACGGATATTACCACCAACCCGAACACGGGAATCGCTTATTTCGATTTGCCCCCCAAGAATATTGCCGCCATCCTTTCCGGTCCACCGGAAGCAGGCGGCATGGACCAGGCGATGATCAAATGCGATCTTTGGAACGATCAAGTGTTCGCGGAAGTGCCGACCGTCGCCAACCGGCGGGAATTTAACGGCCGTAAGGACGACTATTTTATCGACCTCCCACAGCCTTTCAACAGCATTGCTGACCCATGGCGGGACATCGTCAACCGTTATCCCAACGCCATTTATGGACGGCTCGTCAGGACCCCGCTTATCTGGGAAGGAGCCCTGCACCGGGATGCCGTTGTCCTGCAGTACTGGCTGCCCTATTACGTCAATCACCTGTCCATCCTGAAAACCGACCTCCAGGGCAAAAGCTGGATATGGAGCGCGGGCAACTATCATGAGGGCGAGGCGGAAAACATCGCCATTGTCCTGATCTCGGGGCCTCGTGGGCTCGAGCCGCTGTGCGCGGCATATTCCAAACATTTCAAGGGGACGGCCGAACCCTGGGAGAATGTGAGAAAACACGCACCCGACGGGATTCCCACGACGCACCCCGTCGTTTATGTGGCGAACGGTTCCCACGCCTCGTTCTTTTCTCCCGATCCCGGTGAAGTGTCGTGCGGAAGCGGTATCGATGCCGCGATGCATGGAGGCGGAGGGTTCTGGTACGGTGAAGAGGACTTCGGGAAGGTTAGAATGATGCCGCGTGTCAATGAAATAAAATTCGGGAATGAGTATGATTTTCTGCTTTTCACGGGGCGTTTCGGCGGATCATACATTAAGGGCGCGACAAACATGTTTAACCGCAGCCCCTATATGTTCCCCTATATCCTCTATCCGAAATTTTCAATTACCGGAAGTTGGATTGCTGGTTCCGGTGTCAACCGGTGGATAGACCCCGCTTCGGAAATCCAGTATCAGGCGAAGATTCCCTCAAAACTCGGATACGATAACAGCAGAGCGCCGTTCAGGTTTGATACCAGCCATGTCCGCATCAAAAAAGAACCGGGGCGGATCCGCATCGAGGATCTGGGATTCGTCTTCGAAAAGGATGGTCCGTCTCCCGCGAAAACGGTAGCCGTTTTTTTTCGGGATCGAACAGGAAATCTCCAGAAGCTGGCCACTTTTAAAGCCGGTGTTCAACCGCCTTCCCTGATTTATATCCCCGCGGATGCTGTTCAGAAAAAAACAATCGAACTCGTCGCCTGCGACATAGTGGTTCCACCGTCACCTAAGCCACCTCTATCGAAGGAGCGTCACCAGGGAATATTCGAAACCTTTCTTGCGACAACAATGACTCTCGCGATCCCATAGATGACATAGGAACGCGATGCGAAGCGATGAGCGGATGGCGGGCGACCGTCATTTTGTTAGACAGGCTTTGGAACAGATTGCTTACACTTTTACAGTTACATCATAAACCCGGCCGTCTTTGACCACAAGCTGCGGGGAGCGGCAGGCCTCAATCTTTTTCAGCGGATTTTCTTTCAGCACAACCATATCCGCAAATTTCCCTTTTTCAATCGTCCCGATTTTATCCGCCATCTGCAGAATGCGGGCATTATTAATCGTAGCGCACTGCAATATTTCCTTGTTGTTAAAGCCCACACGCGCCAGCATCTCCATTTCCCGCCAGAGTGTTCCGTGATACATGAACGGCACCCCCGAATCCGTGCCGCAGCCGATCAACACGTCCGCCTGCTTCATCTTTAAAAGATTTCCCGGCCCCTTAAGCAGAATATTAAAATATGTTTCCGGGCGAGGTAAAAATAATCCTTTCGCATATAAATTTTCACAGCCAACCTTTTGATAATTTTTCAGAGAGGCCATGTTGGCTTGATGAATCGACGGCTCAATATCATCGCTCAGTTGTGAACTCAGGTATTGACGGCGGATGGCCATTTCATTGGCAATAAAGTCCGTGCGATATTGCGGGGGAAGTGCCCCGTAAGCTTCCTCGGCAGCCAGCATCTGCGCAATAATCATCGTGGGAACAATGGCGATTCTCTTTCGAGCCATTTCCAGGGCTTCCTCGTCGGAAAGCCCGGCATCCGCAATCGAATGTTCCATCGAACTGAGTCCATAGCGCAGCGCGCGGTCAAAACCAAATTTTGTGTGAATATGTCCGGCGGTCGGCAGATGATGCTCCCGGGCAAATTTCATAATCACGCCCAGATGCTCATCGGAATAGACGGGAATATCCGAAAGCCCGCACATCACAGATTTATTATCCATCGTCAGCTTGATAAACGACGCGCCGCCGGCGCTGTTCTGCTTCATCCCCTCTTCCAGTTCCCGGGTATCTTTAAACCATAAATAGGGATTGCCGGTAAAAGCCATGGTAACGCCGGAAAAGATAGAGACATCCGCAGGATCAATGTCCGGATGACCGCCATGAATATTGGTAAACGCGTTACAATAGACAACCCGCGGTCCCACGATATCACCTTTGGCGATCATAGTGAGACCATCCTGAAGCAGTTTGGGCATCGCCCCCATATCCCGAATGGTCGTCACACCATGAGCGAATTGTTGAATGAAATTTCTTTTGAACTGCCGAAGCGTTGTGAGGACGCCGAAAACATTTAACTGTGATTCGCCGGTCAGAGTGGTATGGCAATGAGCATCAATCATTCCCGGCATCAAATATTGATTTTTCAGATCAAGGACGACAGCCCCTTGCTCCGGTGCCGGCCGCCCATCGGTTATCGCATCTATCGTGCCCTGGCGGATCACCACTGTTTTGTCCAGATGAACAACACCCTGAACAACGTCGATGATATTACAATGGACAAGATACAAAGCCTTGTTATCTGACGCTGCCATTGCGTTGTATCCGGGCAATGCACCACACTCAGCGCTACAGGGAAAAGCGAAATACAGGCCGGTTGCTACTCCCGCCTTCAGAAGTTGCCGTCTGTTCATTAAACCGGTTTTATTTTTCTTTTCCACGATATCACATTGCCCCTTTGTATTTTCTAACTATTCATCCATCGCGTATTCTCCATGGTGTCAAGGGTAATTCGTGAGCTGGCACAACCGTCTCCAATTATTTTAAGTTAGAGCCAGCGTTTAACATATAACAGGAGGTGCCCAAACAGTTTTCTCCACCACGGGCGTTGTGGGCAATCATCGATGGTTAATTCTTCAGCATGAGTCAAGTCGTTGAGGAATTGGTCCTCAATGGTTTTCTTTGTCTGGGTCAAAGAGATGACGATTTCAGCTTCCAGATTTCGAAAAAAACTCAGATAGTCAAGATTGCTGGAGCCGACGGTTATCCAGTCGTCCAGAATCATAATTTTTGCGTGCAGCACGCCGTCCGTGTATTCATAAATTCTGACGCCGGTTTTCAGAAGCGCTTGATAAAATACAGCTGACGCCCATGTCATGAAAAACATATCCGAGTTTCCGGGAAGCAGTATCCGCACGTCAACACCCCGCCGTGCCGCTTTTTTCAAATATCGGAGAATAGAGGCAATGGGCACAAAATAGGCGTTGGTGATCCAGATGCGTGTGCGGGTCTGAGCCATCCGTTTTAACAGATCAAGGCGCAACTTGCGCCGATGCATATGATTTAAGCGGAAAGTCATCGGAGAGAATATCTGCCTGGGTATCAGGGATCGGTCATTGTCCCAGGCGCTGTTGAAGGCATACAGCAAATGCTCGATATCCAATCCTTCCAGTCGCAAAGCCGTATCGCGCCAATCCATCCCGCCCTGTGCGGCAGAAAGATGGAGCTGGGATACATTGAAACTGCCCACCCAGACCAGGCGGTGATCAATCATGCAGATTTTACGATGATTGCGACTATGAATGCTCGAAAATAGACGTTGAAGCTTGGTCAACCATGGAAGACGGGGTACCGCCAATTCCCAGTGGCGGACATTCCAGGGAAGGGGATGATAAATGCGCACCTGCACACCGGCATCGCTCAATTGCCGGGCCAGCGCGCCACTCGATTCAGACGAACCGGCGCCATCCAACAGAAGCCGAACCGCAACACCCCGGCGGCTTGCCCGAGCCAGATGTTCGACAACTTTTCTGCCCAAGGAATCCAGATCAAATATATACGTTTCAAAATCAATATGGGAAGCGGACTGTTCAATATCCTGCATCAGAGTTGCATAGTACTCACCGGCTTCGGTAAAAACAGTTTCCTTGATCTTTACAATTTGCTGCGACATTGGACAATGTTCTTCCGTTACTAAGGGGGGACATCCTAATATTGTCCCCATCTGCTTATTGACGGGGTCCACTTTCTAAAGTGCGTGGCAAGCCGTGCATTCCAATTTAGTCTTCTCGCCCTGGTGGACTTTGTGAATTTGCGTCGAAAACTTTGTTGCTTCAGTTCTGGCGGCATCAGGAGCATGGCAGGATAAACAGGCTGCTCCTTTACCGACATCCGGATGCGTTTTGGGTATGATGGCGCCGTAGTCCTTGTGACAGGTGGCGCATGCATTGTCCTTTAATGGCGGTCGGGCGGCGTTAACAATCGTGATGAACGTGGCGCACATCAACAAAATTCCGCAAGTATGAATAGCAATTTTTTTCCAGACATCCATAATTTTTATTCTCCCTGGTCATTCTTTACAGCTTTCGGTGGTGAAGGTAAAAGCGCCAGAAGGAAACCGTACAACCTCTTTTGCCTTTTTTCGGTTTGTGGTCGAGTTCATTCCGAGCCGATGATCGCAGCAGGTCCCAGTGGTTCATCGGAGTCAATCGTCAATACAAGCCTGTTTGATTTTGCATCAATGATTTTGATCCCCCGTCCCGCATCGGCCACAAGTATTTTGTTTGCGGCGGCGGTAATACCGGCTCTCAGGTGGCAGGCATAGTCATGGTAGCCGGTATCAATTTCCGTAAACAGCGTGTCGGTTTGTGGATCGATGACGCTCACCGTGCTCACGCCGTTTGCCGCATAAACCTTTCCTCCATAGACGGCAAATGACTGAACATAAATCTCTCTGCCGGAAAGGATAATGTTTCCGGTAATACGGTCGAACCGGGTGTCCAGGATGCCTACGCTCCGGATACCCCCGAGGTATATTTTCTCCTCGTCGACTTTCTTGATTGCAAGAGGACCATATGGGCTGATCATGCTGAATTCAATTGCTTTGATGGGGGCGCCGGTCTTGAGGTCGAGCACGGAAATAATTCCCGGCCTGGCCAGACCGCCCGGGAATGGAAGATAGATTTTGTCGTTGGCGATTTCCATGGTCAGCGGATTGTTCAGCGGCGTTTGTCCGGGTGTGGTAAAGGGGATGGAGCGCACAACCTTCATGCTTTGGGGGTCGATCTCCTGTATGGTATTTCCATAGCGATTCACCACGTAAATCCGCCCCTTGTATTCAAGAAGCCCGGACGGGGTCATGTCCGTCTTGATCGTGGCGATTACCGTATCGGACCGGGAATCGATCACTTTGAGCTCATTTTGGCCCGTCTTGGAAACCTCAGCGCCGGGAACCGTCATGAAAATGCGATCGCCCACCACGATGACGTCATTTGCATTGGGCGGCAGGACCTGCGCCAGAGCCGACGGTGTATAGATATCAATGGATTTGATCAGTTGATGCTTGGCCAGATTGTACACGAGCAATTTTGATCCATCCTGGGTTGAAACGTAGGCTTTTGGGCCTTGGGCGTCGCACACAGCAGCGATGCCAAGACCAGTTGCCAGGATCAGGAAAAAGATTAAATATTTCATAAAGGGAATGTTGCACTTCTCCATAATAACCTCCGTTTGCTAAAGGTCCGCCGGATAACGATCCGGTAATTGGTTTCAGGAAAAAGTGAACGTCGGGATAGCTAACTACATACGCTATGCATGAACAATCAACAGCACATGTATAAACTATCAGGGAGAAATAAACGATTGTCAAGAAAAATTTATCGTTGAATCTTTATAATTCACTCAGCAATCGGCTTCCATTTTCAGTTATATCCCCGGAAAAATGTCCTTGACAATTTTCCGGTCTTCAATGCATTATATATACAACATTAGCTCATGTTGTTGAGGTGTTATCCTCACTTATCATTTTTGTCTGTGCCGCAGTTAGGTTTTGTTTTAAAAGTTAACCATTCTAAACGAATTGATTCTTTACTGCACTAATTACAGGTTCGTGTTTCCTGGATGATGTTTGTTTGAATTTGTTTCGGGCTTCCGGCCTGCCATGAAAACGATAGTGCCAGCTTTGCACAGAGCTGCAAAGGAGGGGGTGCGATGCAAAGAAAATTCCTGTGGTTTATCTTTTTTCCCATCTTGGTCCTGGTTTGTTGGATTACCGTTCCTTCGCAAGTAACGAGCGCAGAAAAAGGCGGCAGGTCCGAAACCTGTAAAATGTGCCACCAAGGGCACTATGCCAGTTACATCAATTCTCCTCATTCCAAAACGGCCATCCGTAAAAGTCCGGCAAATGCCGAAGGATGCGAATCCTGCCATGGGGACGGCAAATTCCACATCCAGAAGGGCGGCGGTGGTGGAATTGATATTTTCATTTTCAGAGATAAAAAAGTTGACGGGACGGCAAAATCGGCCAAATGTCTCGATTGTCATGCCGAATCACGAACCCTCACCCATTGGGATATGGGCGCTCATAAGACTGCCGGTGTCTCCTGTGACAACTGCCATACGGTTCATTCCGGGAAAAAGATGAATCTGAAGACGCCTCAGCCGGAACTTTGTCTTTCCTGCCATCGGAGCATTCGCGGCCAGATTGCCAAGCAATCGCATCATCCCCTCAAAGAAGGTAAAATAAAATGCACGGATTGCCATGATCATCACGGCGGCTTTGGGGATAAATTCATCAAAGGCGGCTCCGTCAACGATCTGTGCTACAAATGCCATGCGGAAAAGCGCGGCCCTTTCATGTGGGAGCATCCTCCTGTTGAAGAAAACTGCAAAACCTGCCACACCGCACATGGGAGCAACCATGGAAAGCTCCTGACCAATCGTACGCCTCAACTTTGCCAGAGTTGCCACGATGCAACGCGTCATCCCGGAACGCTCTATACAAACTTCGGTAATTTTGGGGGTGCGTCACAGTCTAACAGAATGTTTGCACGCGCCTGCCTGAATTGTCATTCGGAAGTCCACGGCAGTAGCGGTCCTTCGACACGAGGCAAAACCTTGGTCAGATAGGGGGTGATCCATGAAAGGAATCAAAACGATCATAACGATTATGGCGATCCTGGGAGCCTGGGGGACCGCCTTCGGTGAAGAAGGAAAATTATCCGGTGATATCTCGGTGACGGGATTTATTCGGGAAGGAAAAGACACAAGCGCCAAGTTTAACGAATACCGGGATATCCGGGATGGCGTCTATGGAAGCATCAATCTAAAGTATGATACGCCAAAGCAATATATCTTTTTCGAATCGAAGGATATTGCCTACCACACCCAGAGTTACGCGCTCGAGGGCGGCCGGTGGGATATGTTTCATTTAAAACTCTATTACAACGAAATTCCCCATAATTTCACCTACGATGCCAGAAGCCTCTACGCAGGTGTGGGCACGAAGGTTCTGACCTATCCCGGGGCAACACCGGTGACCAATCCGACCGGCTGGAACACGTTCGACTACACTGTCAGACGGAAAAATATCGGCGCTGGTCTCAAGCTCGATTACCTCAATCCTTTTTATCTCGATGTCAATGTTGATCAGCAGAGGAAATCCGGCGTGTATCCGCTTGGCGTAGCCGGAACATCCCCCGGTGGAATCGCCATCGAGCTGCCCGTAAACATTAATTATACGACGAACAACATCAAGTTGGAAACGGGGTATTCAACCAAGCCTCTGTTTTTGTCTGTTAATTATTTATACAGCCGCTTTGAAAATGACGACGGTCTTCAGTATTTCCGAAATCCTGCCACGGCAGATACGGCATCAGCAACGGATACGCTATACCTTCCGCCGGAGAATGATTACAGCAAGTTCGGTTTTAAGGGAGGGATGGCGCTTCCTTTCAACAGCAAGGTCAGCGTAGATCTCTCCTCGGCACGAGCCCGCTCTTCCGCAAAGCTGGCCAACAGTTATGTTTCGACTGTTCCCGGCGGGTTGACCGGGATCACTTTGAGCAATCCCTATTTCAACGGCAATGTCAGCACGGACCAGTTGAATCTTGCTTTGACGTCAAATCCGAAACCTTTTTTCAATACCAAAATATTTTACAAGTATTACAACAAAGACAATAAATCCGACATCATTACCACTACCGATGGTTCGACGGTGCTCAACAACCATCTCTTTGATTACCGTAAGAACATCTATGGTATTGAAGCCGGCTTGAAACTGCCCGCCCAGTTTCATATCACTGCCGCCTACAGTTTCACCAAGACGGAGCGCGCCCGGGAAGATTTACCGAAAAACCGGGACAATCTCATCGATTTGGGGTTGAAATGGAGCGGCCTGAAATTCATGAATGCAAAGGTGGGCTATGAATTTCTGGACCGAGCGGCGGAGTTTGGCATTCCGATGACTCCTGTTGTGGATTTGGAGCCGTGGGTCCGGCGGTTTGACGCTGCCGCGCAGATCAGGAACACCTACAAGGCGTCTGTTGAATTTTACCCCCTGGACACTTTAAGCCTGAACATCGGGTACAAATATAAGCATAGCGACTATAAGGATACAATCCTGGGGCTGAAGGACAGTAAGACGCAGGAAGTCAATGCGGATGTCGACTGGCAGCTTCACAAGCGCGTGCGGCTCTTCGGTTATTTCGATCTCGAGCAACGCACCCTGGAACAGTTCCAGCGACAAACAACTATTGCCAATAGTCCTTATACCCCGCCAACGGCTACGTCTTTTAACTGGACCTCTGCGGCGAAGGAAACTTCGTACGGGTATGGCGTCGGAGCCGATATTTCAATCATCACAGATAAATTAACCCTGAATCTGTCTCACAATTCCATCAAATCCGACGGGGCAGTTGATTACACCTATCTACTGGGAGCTGTGCCCTTGCCTGCAGGGCAGACTCAGGATAATATTGACCTCAATGTTTGGGACAATTATCATCTGAACAATTTCGTGGCTAAGACAACATTTCAGGTTACGAAAATGGTAGCCGTGACGGGAGCCTATGCCTTTGAATCATTCTCATACAATGATTCCCAGTACAATAACTATCTTTATGTGCCGGGTACGGCGGGTTACATGACAGGGGCATACGCAAACCAATCCTATCGGACCCATGTCGTGTTTCTCAGTGTCAACGTGAAATTCTAACCCCGGGCTAAGCGGAATGCCCTTAAGAAATTATGTTACTGTCCGCTTAATCCTCTTTGCCGTGCGGCTTTTTGCAGACTTCGGCAAGCCATGTGTTGACACTCTTTTTTTCGTGCCTGGCGACTAAGGCTAACACGCCATGAAGTGCCGGACTGACGCGCACAACTGCGCGGTCGTCAGAAGGCTTTTCCGGTTCTTCGTTTCTTTCGGCACAACGATCAAGATAAGAGTCAACGGCTTTCTCAAAGGCTTGCCTGATTTCCTTTACGGAATCACCATGAAAAGTTATGGAATGGCTAATGTCTGAAATACAGCCAATAAGACATTCGTCTTTGCCGCTGTATTCAATCTTTGCACAATAGCCTTTATAGGTCATTGGCTTGTCCATGGTTTCACCTCCAGTTGTTTCGGGAATTCACGCGCTGCCTTTACCTGGTATGGCCTGGTTTCTTGCCGGGTTGGGGACGTTGGAAATCGTCGCGTAAATCGCTTTTTTTGATCCCTATATTAACCCCATCGATCAATTCACAATCTGTCGCAGGAACAAAGCTTCGATTTTTCGGTATTCCAAATTCCGGGGAGCAGGTTCGAAAAATATCGCGGCAATGATTTTGCAATGTTCCTGCCCATGCCTAGTATGATACTAAATACTGATTGTCAATGATTGAGGTCTGCGCGGTTTGGGAGTTGGAGACTGGATTGATATTTTGAAGTACGTCCCCTATTACACACTTACAAATCTGAAAAAGTGCATGCTGTAAATCATTTCAAATAAAAGGGAGGAGTTGTCCATAAATCCCGGCATCACGCTCATTCGGGCAAAGTAGCAGTGTTCTATTGGTAATAAATAAACTTTTAAAGTCATGATTCTATTTGTTTGTAGGTCTTTTCGGCAAGCATTTTCTTCCTGTGTTGATCTTTTTCTGATTTTAACGTCAATACACTGTAGCCTTCCGAAATACATAAAATATTTTCAATAGTATCGAACTCAAAATAATTCTTATAAAATAAACAAAAAGATGTATAATTAAACATCTTAAATTAAGGAGGATTCAATTATGTTTGCACCGAAGAATATTTTAGTTCCCACCGATTTTTCAAAATATGCGGATAAAGCACTTAAACAGTCAATAGATATTGCCAAAAAATACAAAGCAAAAATTTATCTTTTACATGTCATTGATGATGGTTTTCAGCAATGCGCTGTGGATTATTGCCTAGATGAATCTACGGTGCGTGGAGTTTACGCGGATAGTCTTAAGGTTGCCAGAGAAAAACTAACTCAAGAAGTTAAGCGTATTAAATCTGACCATAAAGATATTGAAATCGTATTCGAAGCAGTCAGGGGCATTCCCTATACAGAAATCCTCAAAGAACAAAAAGAAAAGAAGATTGATTTGATTGTAATTGCTTCTCATGGAAAAACCAGTTTGTTGAAAAAAATTGGGGTTGTGATGGGTATTATGGGTAGTGTTGCTGATAAAGTAGTTAAGGGTGCAAAATGTGCTGTTATTGTGGTTAAACCTTAAAGTTTCCTTAGGGTTCCTTTTGACGTGATAACAT
>JANYAF010000231.1 GCA_025355175.1 Deltaproteobacteria bacterium
AATGAATTTGAAGAGGTTACCTTTAAACAAGTTGCCATTGTAAACGACTTGGATTAAGCATAGGGAACGGTCGCGACCACCACTGCGGGTGGCAAGACCGTTCCCTACTAATAAATTATTTATCCACCCGGATCAGCATCGCGTCGCCCTGCGCGTGTCCTGAGCAAATACCGCAGACGCCGTATCCGCCGCCACGGCGTTTCAGTTCATAACCCAGTGTCATGGCGATCCGGGCTCCGGTAGCTCCGATGGGGTGACCATAGGCAACCGCGCCGCCGTTGATATTCACCTTTTTAAACATATCTTCTTTCGTCATTCCCAGAATGGAACAGCAGCTCACCAGCACCACTGCGGCGAAGGCTTCATTGATTTCGATGACGTCCATCTGATCGAGCGTCAAACCATTTTGTTCCAGAATTTTCTTAATGGCCAGTCCCGGAACGGTCGCGATATCTTTGGTCGGTTGCGACACTTCAGCATAATCCACAATGGTGAAAATAGGCTTTAAACCCAGCTCATCTGCTTTCTCGCGGCTCATAAGCAGACAGACATCCCCGCCGTCATTGACGCCGGGGGCATTCCCGGCGGTGACACTGCCCGGCTGTCCGGTTACGGTGCTCAGATGTCCGAACACCGGTGAAAGTTTTGCCAGACCTTCCAGCGTTGTCTCCGGCCTTGGCCCTTCGTCTTTGTCCATCACGATTACTTTTTTCCCCTGTTTGACTTCCACGGGGAAAATTTCGCAATCGAGCTTTCCTTCGTTCATCGCGCGGACGGCATTCATCTGGGAATTGAGCGCCCACTCATCTTGTTCTGCCCTAGTAAAGCCGAACTCGTCGGCCACTTCCGATCCGTGAATAGCCATGTGACGATCATAGAAGGCGTCCCACAAGCCGTCATACACCATCGCATCCACGACGCGGCCGTTGGGCAGGCCCATCCGGACGCCCCAGCGCATATCCGGCAGCACAAAGGGACAGTTGCTCATGCTCTCCTGACCGCCGGCTATACAAATATCGGCGCGTCCGAGCAGAATCATCTGAAAGGCCAGATCAATGGTTTTGATGCCGGACGAGCAAACTTTATTTACGGTAATGGAAGGAACGGATTCCGGCACGCCCGCCAGAATGGCGGCCTGTCGCGCCGGTATCTGACCGCACCCGGCGGGAACCACCTGCCCCATGAAAATGTAATCCACATCCGCGGGCTTCACCTTGCCTTCCGTCCGGCGCAGAACTTCTTTGATCGCCAGAGCGCCCAGTTCCATCGCCGAAAAATCTTTCAGCGCACCGCCGGAACGGCCATAGGGCGTCCGGCAGGCTTCTACACAAACAACCTCGCGGAATTTTTTGTGAGGATTTTTTATTTTTCGCCCCATAGTGGTAAAGTCGGGCTTTCTTTCGCCAAACTTGGCAATCGGCGCATTTTTATAAATATCGGACTTTTTTCGGTCCAGTTTTTGCGGAACTTTCGACATGATGTCGTCCTCCCTCTTTATGGTAATCAATATGTATTCAGAAGCATACTTACGATCTTTAAGGATGCGTTTTTCTTGCATATCAATTTCGTTTAGTCAACTATTTTGATCCGGCAATGTCCCTGAAATGTTTTAATTACAACAATCTTCTGAAATTGATCCCTGCTTAATAAAGTTTGACGCACAAGAAATTATACGATAAACTTTAGATGAAATGTAATATTTGGAGGAGGTACTTGTATGTTTGAAGGGCTTTTGCAACCGATGCACCTCATCGTCATTCTGGTTATCGTTTTGATAATCTTTGGCCCGGGGAAATTACCCGAACTGGGAGGCTCAATCGGTAAAGCAATCAGAGGGTTCAAGAACGCGATGAATGAACCGGAGAAAAAGCCGGACGAGGACGCAAAAAAAATCGATAATCAAGCCAAGTAGCAGAAAGCACTAGAGTCATTGATGAACAAACGTCTTATATTCAAAGCCTTCGTGCTTTTACTCCTTGTTGTGCTGGCAGTTTATCTTTTTGTTCACTTTGACCTTTTCCGATTCTTCAAAAACAGAGAGCAACTGGTTCAATTCATTAAATCCTACCGTTACGATGAGCTGGTTTTTATTCTGCTCCAGATTGTCCAGGTTGTTGCCGCACCGATACCGGGAGAATTAACCGGTTTTCTCGGCGGCTATATTTACGGCCCTTTCTGGGGGACGATTTATTCCACCATCGGTTTGACGCTCGGTTCCTGGCTGGCTTTCCTGCTGGCACATTTTTTCGGCGAGCCGCTTGTGGAAAAAATAGTCAAGAAAGAAGTCTTCGAGAAATTCGACGCTTTCATGGTGCACAAGGGCATTCTCGTTTCTTTTCTGCTTTTTCTGATTCCGGGCTTTCCCAAAGATTACCTGTGCTACATTATGGGGGTCAGCCGCATTCCAGCATTGACATTTATTATTGTTTCCACCGTCGGCCGCTTTTTCGGCACCATGATGCTGTCCGTTAGTGGCAACATGGCCCATGAAGAGCAGTACTGGCTTTTAGGCGTCATTGCGATTGCCGGCGTTATTGTTTTGTTTCTTGCCTACCGGTATCATGAAAAAATTCTTGAAGTGCTTAAGAATGAAAAACCAAAGTGAAAGTTCTCGCCTCTAATTTTCCAGAGGCATGCAGCCTTTTATAGATGGCAGTGAAGGAAGGCCATGAGAATTAGAATAAAGCATTCTATGATCGGCGACGCCAATCGGGGTAAAACAAAACCCACGCCTGCATGGATCGCCTGGCGGCGCGCGCTTCGCCTCTATTTTGTTCTGCCCAGCATTCTTCCGGCGCTCTTAGGCGGCGTAATAGCCTGGGCGCAGGGCTATCTGCTGAACGGGTTGCACTTTGCGCTGGTCGTCATCGGGGTCACCGTCAATCATTTCGGTCTTAATCTGGTGGACGATGTACTCGATTATCGTCACGCCGTCGATTTGAAAAAAGGAGACGAGAAAAATTTTTTCGCCGGAGGCAGCGGTGTCCTTCCGGAAGGACTGCTCAAAGACACACAGATGTTGACGGTGGCCAGCCTGTTCTTTGTAACAACTGCGGCAATCGGCGCCTATCTGACTTATGCCTGCGGCTGGCCTGTTCTTATTCTGGGGCTTTTCGGCATGGCCTCCTCCGTTTTCTACACCACGCCGCCGATCCGTTTTGGCTACAGGGGGTTCGGCGAATTGGGGCTCTTGGTCAATTTCGGCCCGGTCATTGTGATGGGGTCCTATTATGTTCAGGCGCAGACACTGGCCGTTGAACCCCTGATTGCTTCGCTGGTGCCGGGATTCATGATGTGGTCGATGATTATTATCAACGAGATTCCCGATTACGAAACGGACAGGCGTGGCGGAAAATGGAATCTGGTCGCCCGTTTCGGAAGATTTACGGGCGCCGTTCTCTATGGGATGGGACTGGCAATCGCTTACGGCATCCTGATCATTGCCGCGCTCGCTCAGGTTCTGTCACCCTTTACTCTTATGGGATTAATCAGTCTGCCCTTCGCCATCAAGTCCTTTGCTGTCATGGGCCGTCACCTGAACGATTCCCTGGCCATAGCCCCGGCCAACCTGGCGATGATTAAAGTCCACGGCCTGACGGGCGCAGCCATGATTGTTGCCTATATTGTTGAAGTTTTTCGTTATTAAGATCAACCACCTCGCGAGCTCGCTGCGGAGAATTAACGCTCGTCCCGCAACAGCGGGATTAAACCCGGCATTGAACAATGCTGCTCTTTTTCGGACTGCCGGTAAATTTCGGCATTGCGATAAATACTCCTTTTGTGTTAATTTGGCGAATAAGATTATCCTTCCTTTATAAAGAGGTGCTATATGAAAAACGATTTCAAGCCTGCTCAGAATATAGCCCGCAATAAAGCGCCGAGTATCTTTGAGCGATCCTGTATGAATTTACTGATCAATTTATTCAATAAAATTAAAACAGGTGGTCTCACTTTCCGTCTGCCGGACGGCAGCGCACGGCATTTCGGCGATAAGAATTCGTCCCATCAGGCACAAATCGCCATTCATGACTACCGATTTTTCAAAGACGCCGTTTTAGGCGGCGATGTTGGCCTGGGCGAGGCTTACATGAAGGGTCTCTGGGATACGGATGATATTTCGTCTCTGTTCAGTGTCTTGATTAAGAACCGGCGGGCGCTGGCCAACGGGCACATGACCACGGCATGGCTTATGCGTCAGAAAGACCGCCTTCTGCATGCGGTGCGTGCCAACACACTTGGCGGTTCGCGCAGGAACATAGGCAAACACTATGACTTGAGCAACGATTTTTTCCAGACCTTTCTGGACCCGACCATGCTGTATTCCTGCGGTCTTTACGAAAGCGAGAACGACACCTGCGAAGATGCTCAACACCATAAAATGCAGAAAATCATCGAAAAGGCGCACATTCAATCGTCCGATCATGTTCTGGAAATCGGCTGCGGCTGGGGCGGTTTCGCCATGGAAGCGGTGCGACAAACCGGTTGCCGGGTCACCGGCATTACCGTCTCCGAAGAACAGTATCAACTCGCCCAAGAGCGAGTCCTGCAGGCCGGCTTGCAAGACAAAATCACGATTCTGTTTAAGGACTACCGACGTGTCGCGGGTCTGTTTGACAAGATTGTGTCAATCGAAATGCTGGAAGCGGTCGGCCACAAATATCTGGGAACGTTCTTTACGACCTGCGACAAACTGCTCAAACCGGCGGGAAGGCTGGTCATTCAGGTGATCACTATCCCGGATCAGAGCTATGATAATTACCGGCGCACGACGGACTGGATACAGAAGTACATTTTCCCCGGCGGCCATCTGCCCTCCGTAACGGCGATGTCCCAGGTTGTGACCAGAAACACCAGCCTGTTGATGGACCAGTTGGAAGATATCGGCACGAATTACGCGCGGACACTCAGGGACTGGCGAGTATCGTTCACGCGCAATCTGGATAAAATAAACGCGCTGGGCTTCGATGAAGTTTTTCGACGTAAATGGATTTATTACCTGGCCATCTGTGAAGCCGCTTTTCGCGAACGGGCCATCGGCGACATCCAGGTTGTCTTCCGCAAACCGGCATAACCTGCTTTTAACCGACTGCTTCATATGAGACCGCTTTCGCCCTATGATCACTGAAATTTCAGATAACTTTTATCGAATTACCCTGCCTATGCCTTTTCGCCTGCGTCATGTCCACGCCTACGCGCTCATTGACGGCGGACATGTTGCCCTTTTTGATACGGGGATGAACATGCCCGGTGCTTTTGAAAGGCTGGAATCGGATTTGCAGAGTATCGGCCGTTCCATAGAAAGCATCCGTGACATTTATCTTACGCACGCGCATACCGATCACTGCGGCATGTCCGGAACTATTCAGGAAAAATCAAGGGCCCGGATTCATCTGTCGGAAGTTGCCCATCAGGTTCATGCGCACTTCCAAAATGCGGATTATCTTATCGCGCAGGCCAGACTCTTTTATGCCAAGCACGGCATGCCCGCCCGCGACGTGGAAGCCATCGTCGAAGAGATTGAAGATATGAAGAGCCGGATTCCGCAATTTGCAGTGAATACGTTTTTTCGGGAAAATGAAGTCATTCAATTCGGCAATCGTTCGTTTGAAGTCATTTTCACGCCGGGGCATGCCGCGGGGCATGTCTGTTTTTTCTTCCGGGATGAGGGATTGCTGCTGGCCGGCGATCATGTCCTGCCCTACATCGCGCCTAGTCTCAGCCCCAATATCTACGATGAAATCTTTCAGCCGCTTAAAAGTTATCTGGAATCACTCACCGTCATCGAAAAGCTGCCGATCAACACCATCCACCCGGGACACGGTAATTCTTTGACCAGCATCGACGAGAGAATAAGAGAAATCCGCGCACATCATGCGCTGAAAAAAGAAGTCCTGTTGAAAAGCCTCAGTAACCGGCCCAAGACAACCTACGCCATCTGCGGTGAAATGATCGGCGCGGCAGCGGCCAATTGGGACGACTGGGAAAGATTTATGGCGCTCAATGAAACCTATGTGTATCTGCAGCAACTCAAACGCGACGGGTCCATTGAAGAAAATATGACGGATAGTGTCCTGTTTTATACAGCCGTTTGAGTTCACGTCGTGGTTTTTAAGCTTGAATGAGTTGACCCTTCGTCCAATATCTGTTAAATAGTCTCGAATAGTTCTGGGAGCTAAGTTTAAGTTAAGCAACAAATAAGATCATCTTCTCGCGCAAACATACGGAGGAAGTCATGCAAAACGGATATGCGGGGAAATTTTTACAAGTTGATTTAACCGACGGTGTCTGCTCCAGCTTCACTATCCAAGAAGAACGTCTGAAAAAATTCATCGGAGGAAGCTCTCTCGCGGCATCACTTTATTTAGAAAGATTCAATCTGGCTGCCGATCCTCTATCGGCTGAAAATCCGCTGATGCTGATGAACGGCCCCCTGGTTGGCAGCGGTTTCCCGGGAAGTTCGCGTTTCGCAATGGCCGCCAAATCTCCGCAGACAGGCATCTGGGGTGAAGCCGCCTGCGGAGGCAACTTTGGCCCGGAATTGAAACGCGCAGGCTACGACGGCATCGTCATCACCGGCAAAAGCCCTCATCCCGTCATCCTTTCTATCACCAATAATTCGGCCGAAATATCTTCCGCGGCCAATTGCTGGGGTAAGGATATCTACGAAACAACCGACATACTGAAAGCCCCCGACAAGAATATCAAGGTATTGGCCATCGGCCCGGCAGGCGAAAACCGGGTCATATTTTCCGCGATTGCCAACGACAAAGCGCATTTTATCGGCCGCACGGGCCTGGGCGCGGTCATGGGTTCCAAAAACCTCAAAGCGATCACCGCCCGCGGCAATCAGGCGCCGGGAAAAGCCAACGAAGAAAAATACAAGGAAATATTTAAAGCGGCCATCGCCGAAATCAAGAATTCCGCCTTTGCCGAATCGTTGCATTTGATGGGCTCGGACGCAGCCATGGACCTGGGGATGATGACCGGCGATGTCCCGATTAAAAACTGGACAGTAGGCGAAGATTTTGAGCTATCCGCCAAGCTGAGCGGCCCGACGCTTACAGAAACCTATCTAACCAAAGCACATGCCTGCTCCAATTGTCCGGTCGCCTGCAAAAGAGTGGTTGCCGTGAAAGATGGACCTTTCCGGACGGAAGAAGGCCCGGGGCCGGAATATGAAACCTGTTGCACATTCGGCACGATGATCATGAACAGCGATCTGGCCGCGGTCATCAAGGCCAACGAGCTTTGCAACCGCTATGGCATGGATACCATCAGCGCGGGCGCCACCATTGCCGTGGTCATGGAACTCTATGAAAAGGGGATCATCAGCTTGGAGGCGACAGATCATCTGGATCTGGCGTGGGGAAACATGGAGGCGGTTATGGCACTCCTAGGCAAAATCGCGCGCCGCGAAGGTTTTGGCGATATTCTGGCCCGCGGCTCCGTTTCCGCCGCGACACATTTCGGAGCGGGCGCGCTCGACTCAGTCGCCCACGTCAAGGGCCTGGATCTTCCCATGCACGACCCAAGGGGCTTTCACGGCATGGGGCTCGCTTACATGATGTCCAACCGCGGCGCCTGCCATTTACAACACGCGGCAATGGGTATGGAGCAGGGGATGGTGTCGTGGCCACAGCTTTTTGAAATGAAGGAAGACTATGACGGAAAGACGTCGCAAGGCAAAGCCCAACTGGTTTTTGATTCGGAAAATTACGGCATTCTGGGCAACAGTCTTTCTCTGTGTCACTATCTGCTTTATTGCCTGAAGCCGGAAACAGTTCGTGACGCCTTTAACGCCATTACCGGTTTCAATTTCGGTTTTAAGGATTTGCTGGCGTGCGGCGCACGCGACTGGACGCTGAAGCGCGGAATCAATAATTTGCTGGGGATTACCGTCAAGGATGATGTTCTGCCGAAAAAGATTCTTACCGTTCTTACCGAAGGTGCGGCGGAAGGGTCCGTACCGGACATGCAGCTTTTGCGCGATGAATACTATGCGATCCGTGGGTTAACCACCGAGGGGGTTGTCAGCAAAGAAAAACTTCTGGAGCTCGGGCTTCCGGAGTTGAAAGAAAAACTTTACCCATAAAAATTAAAGGAGGAGGACAATGGCTACACACAAGGCTTTTACTCAAGAATGGCTAGACGCTTGGAAACAGAAAATCGCCGGCTCTCAGGAGTACAAAGAAATCGCCAAAGAATGGGAAGGCAGCGTTGGCCTGATTTGTAATGCCGATCCCTCAAAAAATATCCCCAACCCCGTTTACCTTTTTACCGATTACTGGCACGGAGATGTCCGTGATTTTCTCGTCTGTGACGAGGCCAAAGTGCAAACGGCAAAATTTATTATGACCGGCGATTACGCCCGCTGGAAACAAGTTGCCAAAAAAGAACTCGACGCAACAAAAGCTTTAATGCAAGGGAAATTAAAATTAAAAGGCGATCTGACTTATGTTGTGCGCAACGTTAAAACAATCAACAAGGTTATTGACCTTTTGACGGAAGTGCAAACCGTTTGGCCCGATGACGTTTGATCATAGGGAATGGTCTTGCCACTCGCATAACCTAATGACATGACCATCTGAAGGTGGCGCGAGGTCACAACGAGGCTACACGTGGGTGGGTCGCGATCATTCCTTACAGCACAGCGTAGAGAAGGAGAACATTATGGTTTACGATGACAGTTTGTCTTTTGTTTATTTTGGTCCGACAAAAATTATTTTCGGCAGCGGCTCATCCACCAGCGAGCTGGAATCCGAAATGAGTGCTCTGGGTTGCTCGCGCGCGTTGGTCGTGACCGATCAGGGCATTATCAAGGCGGGCCTCTCGGAAAAAATAATAAAGACCCTGGGTGAAAAATGCGTTGGCATCTTCAGCGATGTGCCCCAGGATACAGGCATTGATGTTGTCAACCGGGGCGCTGCCTTTGCCCGGGAAAAAGGCGCGGATATCGTCATCAGCATCGGCGGCGGCAGTGTCATTGACACGGCCAAATGCATATGCATTTTACTGACCGAAGGCGGATCGCTGGCGAATTATGAAGGCATCCAGCTTTTGACTCGGCCGCAAACGCCGCACATCGTCATCCCGACCACAGCAGGCACAGGAAGCGAAGTCACCTGGATAGCCGTGGTATACGACAAAGACAAAGGGCAGAAAATTTTAATTGTCGAATCGTATAACGCACCACGCGCCGCTATTCTCGATCCGCAACTGACGTTGGGACTGCCTCCGCTCCTGACTGCATCCACCGGCATGGACGCCATGACCCATGCAATAGAGGCGATGACATCCATGCAGCGGGAACCGATCGCCGACGCCATGGCCCTGCATGCCATCCGGCTTTTAAGTAACTACCTGCCGGTGTGTATAAAAGACGGCGGCAATATTCGCGCCCGCGGGCAGGTTCAGATGGCAGCAACCATGGCGGGCTGGGCATTCGGCAACGCGATGGTCGGTCTGGTGCACGCAATGGCTCATTCCATCGGCGCTGTCGCCCGCGTGCCGCACGGCGTTTCCTGCGGCATCATGCTGCCTTACTGCATGGATTATAATATTGGTGACGGCGAGCCGGAAACCGTTGCCATCTATGCCGCAATCGCGCAGGCTCTGGGGGTCAGCAAACGGGATGACGAACCCGGAAACGCGGCCATGGCGGCGGTGCAGGAGATATTTGATTTGCTCAGGAAAATCGGTCACCCGCTGAAGCTTTCTGAACTCGGCGTCACGGAAGAAGATATCATCAAAGCGGCTGATCTGAGCATTGCCGACGGCGCTATTGTCAACAACATCCGCTACGTTACGGGGAAGGATGAGGTCCTGGAAATTTACCGCAGGGCCTTGTAGCTTCCGAAGGGGTCTATATGGAATTGCATATAACCAATCATGCGGCAGAGGTTCCTTTTTCCTTCATGGTACAGGAGCTTCTGACCGGCAATATCGAAAAATCAGAGGCAAAATACGCGGTTTATAAAAAAATGCGCGGCATCGCGGCCATCGACTTGCCGGATATTGAAGCAGCGTTGAGTCTCCATTTCAGAGAGGGCACGCTGACTATTGAACCCGGAATAAGCCCGGACGCCGCAGTCATTATCAGAACACAAGCTGCACAGGTCATGGATTTAAACGCGCTCAACATCCGCTGGGGATTGCCTTATTATTTTGATGAGGCAGGCAGAAAGGTCATCGGCTTGCTTTTCAGTGGGAAAATAAAAATCAAGGGGCTTTTATCCCACCCCGTCTTGCTTACCCGCCTCACGATTATCATGTCCGTGATGTAGTTGGAATAGCGGCTCTGATTGCTGATGCAGCAGAGGCGCTATGATGATACCAAGTTTCCATCAAATGGTAACCGTAGTACGGGTCTCGAGTGACCTTCAGGTTATTAGACCCGTTGAACACACGAACCTAAAGGTTCGGACTACATTGGTTCGTTATTCTATGAATGCAACTTGGTATGAGATGGAGATCCATAAGAAAAGGGGTTGCGATGATCGCAACCCCTTTTATCCATGAGAAGTTGATCTAATAACTGCAATGGTTAACTACCAGGCAAAGGCCTCGTCAGTAATCTCGAGAGGCGATTTCTCCGCCATTTTGACCGATTCGCAACGGGCCTTGACGGTGGTCAGGATATCATTGGCAAAGAATTTTGCGGAAGCAATTCTGCCGCTGTAGAACGCGGCTTCCTTATCACTTCTCTGCAAGCCCTTCTGCTTTCCGATGGAGCTGGCGCCATTGGCTTCGTAGATGGCGTCGAGTTTCCCCGCGGCAGTCTGGGCGGCTTCGATCAGGAAGTGGCCAACGATGACGTCTCCGAAAATTTCCAGGAATTTGCAGGCGTTCAGCACGGGAAGGAGGAAATCTCCCGATTTGCCGGACTGGGCAAAAAACATGGTCAATTCGATGCAAGCATTGGACGCTTCTTCCAGGAGCGCGGCATATTTGGCAAGCTCCGGATTGGTTTTCGCTTTAGCGATATTTTTCTGGATGACGCCAAAGAGATTCATGACGTTGGCACCCTTCCGCTGACCGAGTTTCCGGCCGACAAGGTCGAGGGCCTGAATACCGTTGGTTCCCTCATAGATGGTGGCGATCTTTTCATCACGCATGTACTGCTCGACGGGATATTCTTGGCAGTAACCGTATCCACCGTAGACGTCCATGGCCATTGAACAGACCAGGAGGCCCTTGTCCGTAGTGTAGGCCTTGACGACCGGCGTCATCAAATCCAGGAAGCCTTCCCAGTTGGCTTTTTCCTCTTCGGTCTTCGCTACTTTGGACATATCCAGGCAATAGGCGGTAAAGTAACACAGACTCCGGAGTCCTTCAACGTGCGATTTCATCCACAAGAGCTTTCTGCGGACGTCGGGATGTTTGATAATGGTGACGGCTTTGGCATCAGGGTTTTTCATTTCCCATACGGGGACACTCTGGACACGTTCTTTAGCATAGGCTACAGCATGCTCAAAGGCGGCCGATGCGCTGACCAGACCCTGCATACCCGTTCCAATTCGGGCTTCATTCATCATCTGGAACATGATTTTGATACCATCGCGTTCGTTGCCCAGAAGTTCGCCGATACACTTCCCGTCTTCACCAAAATTAAGCGTGGCCGTGGCCGAACCTTTGATACCCATCTTGTGCTCAATGCCGCCGCACTTCACGTCATTGGGTTCGCCCAGAGACCCATCATCGTTGACGGTGACTTTGGGGACGATGAAAATGGAGATACCTTTCGTTCCGGCAGGATCGCCCTCGATGCGGGCCAGGACGGGGTGAATGATATTCGGGGTGAGATCGTGATCACCGGCGGAGATAAAACATTTTGTTCCTGTGATCAGAAACCTGCCGTCGGGCAACCGTTTGGCTGTCGTCTTCAGGGCGCCGACGTCGCTGCCCGCACCCGGCTCGGTGAGGCACATCGTTCCTGTCCATTCGCCAGAAAATGTCCGGTACATATATTTGTTTTTCTGCGCTTCGGTGCCGTAGGAGTGGATAAGGCTGGCGGCTCCGTGCGTGAGGCCAGGGTACATCATGAAGGCATAGTTAGCGGCTCCGAAGGTTTCTATGTTGGCAAAACCTACGGAAGCGGGGATTCCCTGACCACCGACATCCGGTGAATCCATGGGGTTAAGCCATCCACCCTCACAGAACTTCTTGAAGGGTTCGTGAAAGCACTTGGGAACGGTGACAATGCCATCTTTGATATGACAACCTTCCTCGTCCCCTTCTTTGAAGGTCGGAGCAAGAACATTTACAGCCAGCTTTTCGGCCTCGTTCATGATCATTAACAGGTCATCTTTGGTAAAATCCTTAAAGGCCTCTGATTCAAACAGCTTTTCAATGCCCAGCTGTTCAAAAAGAACGAATTGTTGATCTCTTGTGTTTACCAATAAATTACTCATAGCATACTCCCTTCCCGTGTTTTAATTTGTTATTTCAAACGTATGAAACGCTTGTTCATCTCATTGCGGTACCTGAAAAAAGCATCCGATGCGGTCCTTGAAGGTCCTTGAACGACGGGACTATACTGGCATACTGACCAGAAGTCAACAAAAATAAATACACCATGCTGTTAAAATTGCTATCAATTGGCGCAGGATAGACCGCAAAAAAATAGCGGCCGCATCTATTTAAATTATCTCGATATTTTCATTTTGAAATGCGCTGTATTCCACAAGCTTTGACAGGGCGGAAACCGCCCGGGGAAGGCCCTCGTAAACCGGGATACCGGCCTGCATCAGGATGCGCTCAAACACAGGAACCCATTCTCTGATTTCCGGGGACGGCTGATATTGACGCCAGACGACCATCAGGGGCTTTCCCTGAGTATGTTTTCGTCCTTCCGTTGCAAGGTAAGCAGCGACGGTTTCAATATAAGAACCTCCCGCCGCCTTGTCGAACAGCCAGTCAAAGGGAACGGAGATGATAAAATTATCGATTTCACCGCTTTCGGCAAGTAAATTGAGCACCTCGCCCAAATAAGGCAGATGGATGAAAGCAATGACGGCGTCAATAGGATTACGGATCATGGCGCCCGCGGGCGGGATCAGCTTTCTCAGTTTTTGGATTAGTTCCGTCGAAAGAGGCGGAAGCTCCAGACTCGATTTTGAACAATTGTCGGCCACAGAGACGCCTATGCCGCCGCCGAATCCAATCACGGTTGTTTTTCTGCCTGGCGTTTTCCCCAGGTGATGAAATGCCAGGACGACATCGCCCATTTCTTCCAGGGACTCTACCAAGACGGAGCCGGTTTGACGGAAAAAGGCCTTCCAAATCTTTTCGCCGCCGGCCAAGGAGCCTGTGTGGGAAGAGACGGCCCTGGCGCCCGATTCCGTGAGGCCGCCCTTGTAGATGATCACCGGCTTTCGGTGGTTGATCTCTTTCACCCGGGAGAGCAGGAGCCGTCCATCTTTCACGCCCTCCAGATACATGGTGATGATCTTTGTTTCCTCGTCATAGTTCAGATAATCCAGAAAATCGGGACTGTCCAGAGTCAGAGCATTACCGTAACTGATGGACTTGCTGAAATGAATGCCATGATGGCCTGTCAGATAATTCGTAAAATCCTGGGCGTTGCCCCCGCTTTGACTGATCAGGGAAACAGGACCGCTTTCCGTAGAAGCGGCAGTCCAGGTCAGAAGCCGGGTTTTCGGGACATAGAACCCCATGCAGTTTGGACCGACAACGCGAAGGCCGCCCTCAAGAGCGATGGATTCAATTTCCTGCTGTAGCCTGATGCCTTCCTCTTCATCCGTTTCCTTAAAGCCGGAGCTGAAGATGTGAATATTCTTGTTGCCCGTGGCGACACATTCCTTCAAGGCATCCGCGACCAGGGGGCCGGGTATGGAGATGATAACCAGATCCACAGGTTCGGGCAGGGCGGAAAGATTTGGATAAGTCTTTACACCGTCGATTTCATCAACATTCGGATTGATGGGATAGAGCCTTCCCGAATAACCGAAATTCCGCATACAACCATACATGCCGGGAAATCCGCTTACATTCGGCCTGGCAGCGCCGATCACGGCAACGGATTGGGCATGGGTCATGACATCCAGGGCGGCACGGATTTCCGCCGTCCGCTCTTTCGTTTCCGCTTCGTTTAGATTTCCGTTAACAGGAGCGATATCGCTCTCATCGAAAACAACCAGGGCGTCCACGGCCACCACTTTACCCTTCGAGGTAACAATCAGCGGATTGATGTCCACTTCCTTTATTTCCGAGTGCTCCAATCCCAAACGGGACAAGCCCATGAGCACCTGCAATAGTTGGCTCCGGTCCGCCGGTGATTCGCCGCGGAAATTGCCCAGCAGCTTGCGGGAATTGATTTCTTCGATCATCTGACGCGCCTGCTTCTCATCAAACGGAGCGATGCGGAAAGTCGTATCGGCCAGCGCTTCGGTAAAAATACCGCCGAGGCCGAACATGATCACCGGACCAAACTGGGCATCCCGGAACAGTCCGGCAACAAATTCCCGGCTGCCTTGAATAAAAGGAGAAATGAGGCATCCTTCCCAGTCAACACCTGCCGACGCTTTGATGGCGTGAAAGGCCTCGCGGATTTCTTTGGCTGATTTCAGATTCGTTTTCACCAGCCCGCGTTCGGTTTTATGCGTGAGTTTTGCGCCGTGTCCCTTGACAACAACCGGAAATCCGATTTTTTGCGCGTACAAAACAGCTTCATTCACATTTCCAACAACCTTTTCTTTAACAACCGGCACGCCATAATCACTTAACAGTTTTTTCGATTCAGCCTCCGTCATGGACAGCCGCCCTTGTGCTCTCACTCGCTTGATCAGTCTGTCTGCGCTTATCATTGTCATTTTTTCTTTCCTCTGCTTTTTATTGTCATGGCGTCCGCAATTAATGTTTCGGCCAAATGAAGTGTGTTTTCATTGAAACGCTTTTTTTGGTGGTCATAAAACTTGGTATCTTCCAGTTGGATAATACCGACAAGCGAACCCCAAATGACATCAGCCATTTCATAGACATTCACCTTCTTGATGACGCCCATCTCCATGCCGCGGGTCAGCAACTGCCTGCACAAAATAAAGTTGATGCGACCCTTGTCATTCAAGGCGCTGCGGACTTCAGGTCTTAATTCGCCCATCAGTCCTTGTTGTTGAAATAATTGAATAATCCGGAACGTCTCCGGGAGGAGTTCGTAGCCATGGTAAAAGGATTTAAAGATCGCTGTGATCAGGCTCACCCCGTTATGGATTTTTCCTGTCAGGAGATTCTTCTCGACTTTTTGCAGTTGTTGCCGAATATCATCGATCAGGGGCAGCATGAGGGTAAAAAAGAGATCATCCTTGGCCTTGAAATAAAGATAGATGGTGGGCTTGGTGACCTCGGCCGCGAGCGCAATCTCATCCATTGTTGCCTTTAAATAGCCTTTTGAGGCAAAGACTTTTTTGGCGGCCTCCATGATACTCTGGATCCGCAGGGCTTTTTCACGGTCGCGTCGAAGCTGACAAACTATTTTATGTTTATCCTGTGGAATCAATCCCCAAGCCCCCACATAGGTCATCGTTTCAATTGCTGTTCACCGATCAATACACGGCACGACTCAACTTACTGACGGTAAAGTAGTTACCAGAAGGAAAGACTTTTGTCAATAGGCGGGAACAACTGGAAGCCATCTTCAACCGGTAATAAACTCAATTTACGCCTGAACAGCCATCGGCAACACATCCTATCTTTTGCGGACAACCTGTTTTGGGCCTATACAATGAATTATTTGTCAAATTTTTTCA
>JANYAF010000240.1 GCA_025355175.1 Deltaproteobacteria bacterium
GCCGTGTGGAGAAATTCAAAAGGAAATACGCACCCAAAGCGGAAGTCGCACCGGTTAAAAAGAAAACAACCAAAAAAGCATAGGCTTAACTTACCGCTAGCGTACAGACAATTTTGGACTTTGTCCTCATGATCAGCAGGTCAGAACATTCCCGGCATTTATAGCTGCGTCCTCCCAGTGAGGAGAGCTATAAATGTGTCTTTCCCCCTCAACCAACATTTTTTGAATATCTACCGGCCAGGTCAACTATGGATATTTTACGAAACAAACTCCGAGATATTGAACTCCGCTACCAGGAACTAGAAGGGCTGCTTTCCGACGCCCAGGTGGCTTCCAAACAGGGGTTATATCAGAAATATGCCAAAGAACACTCGGACTTAACGGGACTGGTGGAAAGCATCCGCCAGTATGAAAAAATCAAGGCGCGTATTGCCGAAAACCAGGAACTCCTTGCCGAAAACGATGAAGAAATAAGGGCGATGGTTAAGGAAGAAATGCCGCTCCTGCAGCAGGAACTCTCCGATATTGAGGGGGAAATAACGATTTTACTCCTGCCTAAGGATCCCAATGACGATAAAAACGTTTTTCTGGAAATCCGTGCGGGCACCGGCGGCGATGAAGCCGGCCTGTTTGTCGGTGACTTATTCCGCATGTACGCGCGCTATGCCGAAGCGCAGGGCTGGCATGTGGAAATTGTCAGCAGTTCACCGGCGGGTGGTATGGGCGGTTTCAAGGAAATCATCGCCCAGATCGAAGGTCGGGGCGCATACAGCCGTTTAAAATATGAAAGCGGCGTGCACCGTGTCCAGCGCGTCCCCGTCACCGAGGCACAAGGAAGGATTCATACGTCGGCCGTCACAGTCGCCATCATGCCGGAAGTGGAAGACGTGGAACTGACCATCGACCAAAACGAACTGCGCATTGACGTTTACCGGTCAACCGGCCACGGCGGCCAGAGCGTCAACACAACGGATTCGGCGGTGCGCATCACCCATTTGCCGACGGGACTGGTCGTCACCTGCCAGGATGAAAAATCCCAGCTCAAAAACAAGATCAAGGCCATGAAAGTTTTACGGGCGAGACTTCTGGATGCCATGGTGCAGAAACAGAACGCCGAACAAGCCCAGGTACGCAAAAGCCAAGTAGGTACCGGTGACCGATCCGAGCGGATTCGCACCTACAATTTCCCGCAAGGCCGGATCACGGATCACCGCATCAATCTAACCCGCTACGATCTTGACAATTTCATCAATGGCAACATCGGCGTTATGATTGACGCACTGGCTTCACACCATCAAGCTGAACTGCTCAACAAACAGGGACAATAACGCCCGGCTTTCTAAAACAGGAGGCAATCCATGAAACAAATTGAGTTCACCGACTTTCCATGATTACTCTCCTTACGACAGGAGTGGTTTTCTGAAGCACCAGGCGATTTATATTTAATTCTCCACCTGCTGCAAGCAAGCGCCGTCAATTTTTGCTTTTTCCGGCTTTCATTCTTTCTTCCAATCCCTTTGCCCGCACACAGGATTCTTTCATTCCCATTTGACAGGCTTGGGCAAAATCTTTTAACGCCGAACGAAATTTGCCCATTTTGATGAAAACTTCCCCTCTGATCCGATACGATCTGGCCATTTCCGGCTGGAGATTAATGGCACGATTGACGATCTCCAGGGCCAAATCCACTTTTTCCGGTTGTTCCTTTAAAATTAAAGCTTTAATACGCAGAACTCTCGGCGATAAAGGATTTATCACCAGTCCTTTATCAACCGTGCTGAGAGCATCATCCATTTTTTTTAAATGATACAGCGCAAAGGCTTTCCCTGCATAGGCCTCGGCGATCGGTGGATTCAGCGCCGTCGCCTGTTCGTAAGCAGCAAGCGCCTCTTCCCATCGTTGATTATCTCCGGCGATGTTTCCCTTTTCGATATATTCCCATGCAGACATCTCATTCACCAAAGACTTATGCTTTTCTTTCATTTCCGGACTGGGTTGTTTTTTTGCTCCCGGACTGTCGGCCTGCTGCTGTGCCTGCTTCTTCAATTCCACCAGCTCTTTTTGCAGCGCGGCCAGTTGACTTTGAACCTCTTTGAAATTCTCTGTATTACCCCCTTCCTGCATTCTGGATATTTGCCCCTTCAGGTTTGAAGTATCAACAATGGCGCGGATCTGAATAGTCAGAACCATATTGTCTCCCGACATTTTCCAGTCTTCGTTTAATATTTCCACAGACATGATGCCGGCGGCAATCGTATTGATTTGATCCTTGGATAGCTGAAAGTTTTTCACTTCAGTGGTGCTCTGCAGATATGTTCCGGCCTTTTCCATCGCCATTCTTTTGGCTTCCATCAAGGCCTGAGTTTTGGCGTCTTTTTTCGTATCGAGATCGCCCATGACATATTTGCCTTCACTGATAATGCTCGACGGTTCGGCAAAAGCGATCATACCGGACAAACCGCAAACGAAGAATACAACAAACAGCCGGATTATCTTTTTCATTGATTACTCCTGATAAAAGCTTCATTGGTGCAAATTATAATCAAATACATCTTCCTTGCAATAAAAAACGGGGACTTCCAGGCAAATTCATTTCGAATACATTTTAATTTATACATCAA
>JANYAF010000249.1 GCA_025355175.1 Deltaproteobacteria bacterium
TGAAAGCTTTGTTCATCCCATAACGGTTTTGCTATCCCTGCCGCTGTCTTTTGTTGGTGCCTTTGGCGCCTTGTTTATCACGGGCAAGACGCTTAACGTTTTCAGCTTTATCGGCCTGATTCTTCTCATGGGTCTGGTAAAGAAAAATGCCATTTTGCTGGTCGATTATACCAATGTTTTACGGGGCAGGGGTCTATCGCGTCGCGAAGCAATCCTCCAGGCGGGACCCGTTCGAATGCGGCCGATTCTCATGACAACGTTTGCGATGGTTTTCGGCATGCTGCCGATTGCTCTGGGTGTGGGAGAAGGCGCGGAAACACGAGCGCCTATGGGCATCTCGGTAATTGGAGGTCTGCTGACATCACTTGTCTTGACGTTGATCGTTGTTCCGTCCGCCTACGATATCTTTGATGACTGGCAGGAAAAATTCAAAAACAGGAGTAAAAGGAAAGAACAACTTATTAAAAAGTAGTTGGCAATCTCTTAAAGAGGACCCTTTATGAAAATGTTTCTGGTTGTTTATGCTGAAGCTTCCGATGAAAGCATTACGGCTGCCTTTAAAAAATTGGGTTATAAGTCTTATACGAAAATGCATGGTGCGACGGGTGAAGGAGAAGAAAGCGAGCCCAAACTGGACACACATTTTTGGCCGGGCAGAAACAACACCCTTATGCTGGCCGTGCCGGATGAAGATATCGGTTGCTTGATTGAACTTGTGCGAAGGCTGAAAATAGAGCAACCGCGCGCCGGCGTGCGGGCTTTTACATTTCCGTTGGAAGAATGTATTTAGTATTTGGTTGAAATGGTAATGTATATTGCTTCGCAGATTAGATCGGCCGCATCTATAAGCATACAGCAATAACCAACGGAGATGTCTATCATGAAAACCTTGAAACCAGGTCCGCTTCCCCATGTAAACGTTTTGGATTTCACATGGGTGTTGGCGGGGCCTCACGCAACGAAGACATTGGCCGATATGGGTGCCAACGTCATCAAAATTGAGCATTTTAAAAAAGGGACCAATGAACGGCATCAAGCCCTGCAGGTGGAGAAAAATGGTGTTGTCCAGTGCTCCTACCACCTCCACCTTAATCGGGGAAAGAAAAGCTTGTGTATCAATCTCAAGCATCCCAAAGGGATAGAGCTGATCCGTGGCCTGATCAAGAAAAGCGATATTATCATCGAAAACTTTTCCCCCGGTGTTATGGAAAGACTGCATCTGGATTATGAATCGGTGAAGAAGATCAAGCCCGATATCATCTATTGTTCCATATCGGCTTGGGGGCACTGGGGTCCGAATACGCATAAACCTGGTTATGACGCGATCGCGCAAGCAGCAAGCGGATGGGTAGGGCTGACGTCAACGCATGTAGGGGCCCCCGTGGCGATTGGTGATACGACCGCTTCGATGCATGCTTGTACGGCGATGCTGGCGGCCTTAGTTCACCGTATGATCACGGGGCAAGGGCAAAATATCGATATTTCCCTGGTGGACTGTCTTTTCTCGGTCCACGAGACCTCTTTCCCTTCCTATTGGATCAGTGAGGCCGTGGGTGCCCCCTTTATCATGCCTCGAACGTCACAAAAAAGCCCAACCTCGTCACCATACGGGGTTTACAAAGGAAAGAACGGCTCCATCTCGATCGCTCTCCTCTCGGATAACCGCTGGTCCGAGTTGGTTGATCTCATGGGGCTGGGATATGAATGGCTGAAAACCGATCCCCGAACCATAGATTTGGCTGCCCGCTGCAAGAGCGAAAACGTTAATCTCGTGCATAATGCTCTCGAAGGCTGGGTCATGTCCCAGGATTCAGTGGAGGAAGCCGAGAGGAAGTTGGATGAGACGGGGATTCCCTGCTCACGAGTGAAAAGTATAGAGGAACTGGCCACAACAGATTCTCATATTGGGGCGCGGGAGATGCGGATTCCCATGGTTCAGCCTTTTTTGGGGCCCGTCACGATGTACGGCAGTCCCCTGAAATTCTCCGAAACCCCTGCCACAATCAGGGGATACGCCCCTTTCTTGGGAGAGCACAATCGGGAAGTCCTCTCGACGGTACTGGGATATTCAGAAGAGGAGATCGACACACTTTACAAGGAAGACGTTATTTATCAGGGCCCGGAAGTGGAGAAACTACCGGAGGAACTGGTGAAAATGGAAGGGACTTCGGGTGACACTTAATTCAGATTTTTTGTTTTCTATCGGCAGATTTCAATTCTTTAATACCACAAATAACCAGCGTATCAGATTCCAAAAGCGCCGCTCAACTGACCGCAGGCGGCGAGGATGTCGCTGCCTTTGCTTTTGCGAAGCATGGTGGTAAAATGTCTGTCCAGCAGAATTTGTTGAAAGGCTTCCACGTCTTTTAAGGATGGCGATTTAAACCGTGATCCGGGGTATTCGTTAAAGACAATCAGATTCAATTTGCAGCGCTGGTCTTTCAGAAGCACGGCCAGTTTATCCGCGTCCGCTCGTGATGAATTCACGCCGTCAATGAGGATATATTCAAAAGTGAGCAGACGCCGTCCCGGCATAGGGTATTTTTTACAGGCATCCAGCAGTGTTTGCAGCGGATATTTTTTATTAATCGGCATGAGCTGATTTCGGGTTTCATCATCGGACGCGTTTAGGGACACGGCCAGATTGATGCAGATGTCTTTACCCAGTTGGACGATTTGTGGCGCAAGTCCACAGGTGGAAACCGTTATTCTGCGATTGGACATGCCCAGACCGAAATCACAGGTTAAGATTTGGATCGACTTAAGCGTGTTTGCATAATTACTCAGCGGCTCTCCCATGCCCATCATCACAATGTTATTAATGGCGCTGCCTTCCGGTGCTTCGTGCTTCAGGGTAATCAATTGCCCGACAATTTCCGCCGGCGTTAAGTTACGATTGAATCCCTGACGCGCCGTCAGACAAAATTCGCAGCCCATCGCGCAACCGGCTTGTGTGGAAATGCAAATGGTCCAATGGCTTTTCCCGGGAATGAGCACACTTTCGATGAAGAGGCCGTCTTCCAGCCGCAGGAGCGCTTTTTGTGTGCCATCCTGCGATTTCTGGATTTTGACAATCTCCGGTCTGTAAATCCGGGCGGCGGCGGAGAGTTTTTCCCGGAAATCCCGTGAGAGCGTGGTCATGGTGTCAAAAGACGCGCTGCCCGATTGATGCAGCCATTTCATGATCTGCCGGGCGCGGTACTTTTCCTTGCCGGAGGAAGCGATGAATTTTTCCATTTCTTCCAGGGTGAAATCCAGCAGATTGGGCAATAACTTTTCTGCGCTCTTAATCATTCAGCATTTTCTTTAATGATACAGCGATGGCATCGATGAATCCTTCTGTGTTGACTTTTCTGTTGGAAGGTTTCTTTTCGGCCAGCAACAACAAGTCGCCGGTCATGATGCCGTCTTCTATGGTTTCCAGAGCAGCCTTTTCGAGCATATCCGCAAAACGTACCACATCCGGCGTTCCGTCCAGCTCACCGCGTTTGCGCAGGCCGCCGGTCCAGGCAAAAATTAGCGCCATAGAATTGCTGGAGGTTTCCTCGCCTTTTAAGTGTTTGTAGTAGTGTTTCTGCACGGTGCCGTGCGCGGCTTCGTATTCAAACCATCCGTTGGGTGAAACCAGTACCGACGTCATCATAGCGAGAGATCCGCTGGCGGATGCGATCATGTCCGACATCACATCGCCGTCATAATTTTTCAGGGCCCACAAAATACCGCCCTCTGTTTTCATAATGCGCGCGACCGCGTCGTCGATCAATGTGAAGAAGTATTCGATTCCGGCCTTCGCAAATTTATCTTTCCAGTTTTTTGTAAATTCCCGATCAAAGATATCGCGGAATCCGGCGTCATATTTTTTGGAAATTGTGTCTTTGGTGGAAAACCACACGTCGATTTTTTCGTCGAGCGCGTAAGTGAAGCAGGCTTGAGCAAAACTCAAAATCGATTGTGCCAGGTTATGGTTGATTTGAACAATGCCTGCCGACGGGAAGTCTTTCACCAACGTGGTCTGTGGTTTGCCGCCGTCGTCGGGTGTGAACACGACTTCCAGTTTGCCTGCCTGTTCAATATTCATTTCGAAATTGTCATAAACATCACCGTATGCGTGACGGCCGATGGTAATTGGTTTTTTCCAGGAGGAAACGCCCGGTTTAATATTATTGACGAGGATAGGTTTTCTGAAGACTGTGCCGTCCAGCATGGCGCGAATAGTGCCGTTGGGACTCTTCCAAGCTTTCTTCAAGCTGTATTCCTTGACGCGGTCTTCATTGGGCGTAATGGTAGCGCATTTAATACCGACGCCGTATTTCATAATAGCGCGGGCGGCGTCAAAGGTTACCTTGTCATCCGTGTCGTCGCGATACTTAACGTGCAGATCATAGTAGTCAATATCCATATCCAGATAGGGGTAGAGCAGTTTGTCTTTCACCATCTGCCACATGATGCGGGTCATTTCATCACCGTCCATTTCGACGATGGTTGTTTTTACTTTGATCATTTTAGTCATGTAAAAAAGTTACTCCCTATCCATTTTATGGGTGGCTGCGGACGTTGAGCGCGCCACCGGCCAGAATGATTTGTTTTTGTCTTGACGATAATACACAGCTCACCGAGAAGGATGTGCCTTTGGTCTTGTTTTTTACCATAAGGTATTTCCCCTCCAGAATGGCTGTTCGGGCCTCGGCAATTTCCAGATCATCGCCCTGGTCTATGGCGTCATAGTCGCTTTCTTTGACGAAGGTCAAAGGCAGGATGCCAAAGTTGATCAGATTGGCGGCGTGGATTCTTTCCAGCGATTTGACCAAAACCGCGCGGACGCCCAGATACATGGGACAGATGGCGGCATGTTCGCGTGATGATCCCTGGCCATAAGACAGGCCGGCCACAATGATGTTGTGCTTTCCCTCGGCTTTCAGAGTCATGGCGCGTTTGGCAAAAGTTGCATCGACGTTTTCAAAAACAAACTCAGAATACTTTGGAATATTAGAACGGTATTTCATCCGCGCTCCGGCGGGGATGATGTGATCGGTCGTGATCTTATCACCGACTTTAATGGTGGCCTGCCCGGAAATGGTATCGGGCAGCGCAACGCTTACAGGCGGTGCGCCGATATTCGGACCGCGATAAATTTCGATGTCTCTTTGCGTATCGTGCGGCCGGATGATCATGTTGTCGTCAATGATTAATTTCTGAGGCATCGGGACCTGTGGATATTCCATTTTCAAGTCCCGCGGATCGGTAAAACGGCCGGTGATGACCGCTGCGGCGGCTGTTTCGGGACTGACCAGATAAACATCCGCGTCCATGGTTCCCGATCGTCCCGGAAAATTACGGTTGGATGTGCGCAGAGATACCGCGCCGGATTTCGGGCTCTGACTGTTGCCGATGCAGAAACCGCACGCATTTTCCATCAGCCGCGCGCCGGAAGCGATGAGGTCGGCCAGGTAGCCTTCCCGGGCGAGATTATCAAGCACCTGCCGTGAGCCGGGGGCTAAAATAAAACTGATATCGGGATGGGCCACTTTTTCTTTGAGGATTTTAGCAACCGTCACTAAATCCTTATAAGAAGAATTGGTGCAACTGCCCAGACAGACCTGATTGACAGGGATGCTTTTCATGCTACGCACGGTGCCGATGTTATCCGGGCTATGCGGTTTGGCTGTCAGAGATTCCAATTGAGATAAATCAATATTGACAATTTTAGAGTAAGCCGCGTCGTCATCCGCTTTCAACTCAATGAAATCTGCTTCTCTTTGCTGCGACCGGAGAAATAGTCTTGTAACGTCGTCGCTGGGGAAAACCGATGTGGTTACGCCGCACTCCGCGCCCATATTGGTGATGGTGGCACGTTCCGGAACGCTGATCGATGCGATTCCCTCTCCGCCAAACTCAAAAATGGTTCCGACGTTGCCTTTCGTTGTGAAAATCTCCAGCACTTTGAGGATTACATCCTTGGCGGAAACCCAGGGTTTCAGATTGCCCTTGAGGTTGATTTTAATGACGGAAGGGCAGGTGAGATAAAAGGGTTCACCGGCCATTGCTAGCGCCACGTCCAAGCCGCCCGCGCCGATGGCGATCATGCCCAGCGCGCCGCAGGTGGGCGTGTGGCTGTCGGAGCCGATCAGCGTTTTACCGGGGCTTCCGAACCGTTCCAGATGCACCTGATGGCAGATGCCGTTGCCAGCGCGCGAAAGCACCACGCCGAATTTCTGCGCGACGCTCTGCAGGTAGAGCTGATCATCCGCGTTTTCAAACCCGATCTGAATCGTGTTATGATCGATGTAACTGACGGACAATTCCGTTTTAACTTTCGGTACGTTCATGGCTTCAAATTGCAAATAGGCCATGGTGCCGGTGGCATCCTGGGTGAGGGTTTGATCGATACGGATGCCGATTTCAGCGCCGGGCGCAAGATTTCCGAAAACCAGGTGCCCGGCGAGAATCTTTTCAATAATATTTTTTCCCATCTACTCTTCCTTAGCACACGAACAAACCGGTAAGGTTGATTTCATACAATAAAGCGACGGGATAATCAACCGTCAAAAACTGCCTTCAAAAAAAGGGCGTTTGCGCCCTTTTTTTGAAAGATATGTTTTGGGGATGGCAAAAAGATCAGGTGCCGTCATTTTCATCCAGACCTTTTACACGGACGGCTCGCTGGAATCTCTTCTGAAAATAAGGCTGCTCCAGATTGTCAATGCGGACAGACTTGCCTCTATAGGACGCATGAATAAACTCGTTGTTGCCGATATAAATGCCAACGTGACCAATCGGTTTTCTTGTTCGGAAAAAAATCAGATCACCTTCAACCAGTTCAGTCCGGTCAATTCGGACACCGACAGTGGATTGCTCACGGGCAGTGCGTGGCAGAGAAATATCGAAAAATTCGTACATTTTCCGGACAAAGGCGGAACAATCAATCCCTTTGACGGTGGCGCCGCCTAATCGATAAGGAGCGCCCAGAAAACCGGTTGCGACTTTAATAAATAATTTTCTTTCATCCGTACTGCCCCACTTGCCTAAAAGCTCTTCACTTGATTTTGCTTCAAGGGCGATGTCATTTGAGGCGTCGGATGAAGTGATTTCTTCCTCATCATCATCTAAGATATCCTCATTTTCATCGGTAGCAGATGGAGAGTGTGCGGTGTAGCTGGCGTAACTTGGCTTTGATAAAATAAGCTTGCGGCCAGTGCGCATGTTTTTCGAATGGACATTATTCAACGCGGCAATTTGTTTTGCGGGAATACCTGTTTTTTTAGAAATAGCGGTAAGTGTATCGCCTTTTTTTACGGTGTAAAGGGATGCGGGTCGAGCTTTTGATTTTACGAAAACAGGAGAAGCGGAGCTCTTTTGCTTGACGTACAAAATTTGATTGGGTTTTAGGTTGTTACCGGTAAGGTGGTTGGTTTTTTTGATTTCAGCCACGCTGACGCCGAGTTGCTTGGAAATGATATAAAGGCTGTCACCTTTTTTAACTTTGTATTGGTTGGCATAAGCGCCGGTATTAAAACAGAACAACAAAAAAAGAACAAATAATCCTGAAAATACTGAAATCCGCCGTTTCATCATGAAGTACCTCCTTAATTTTGCGGGGGGGTCCCATTTTGTTAACGGTGCACAGATTGCAGCCCAACGCCGCCAAGTGTAAATTTATCAAGGATAATTTACTGCACACAGAAAACGAAGATTAATCTCAAAAACCGTTCCACCAACTTCGTGTGAATTGACATACTAAAAAACACATTGTCTGTCAAATTTATTTTGCATTCTTTTTTAATGAGGTATAGGAATCGACAGTTGAAAAAGGGGAAATGACGATGATGCGCCACTGGAAAAAAATTATTTTATTGAGTGTTCTTGCGGCGTTCGCTTTTTTTGTGATCGATATCGGCCGTTATTTTTTCTATCCGAATGTGGCTGATCTCAAGAAGAATCGTCCCGGCAAAACCGCTTTTATGGAGTATCGAGAAGATACCTGGATGGGAAAAGGCATCAAGAAAAAGATTTCGACATCCTGGACACCTCTTTCACAAATATCACCCTATGTCGTGAAGGCCGTGATCATTGCGGAAGATGACAAGTTCTGGTCTCACGAAGGCTTTGATTTTGACGCGATGCAGAAAGCATTGGAAAAGGACATTAAGAAGAAGAAGTTTAAGGCGGGCGGCAGTACGATATCGCAGCAGCTGGCGAAGAATTTATATCTGACGCCGGCTAAAAATCCGGTTCGAAAAATCAAAGAAGCCATCCTGACCGGGCGTATCGAGCGACAACTGAATAAAAAAAGAATTATCGAACTGTATTTAAATGTTGCCGAATGGGGGGACGGGCTATTTGGTATTGGGACAGCCGCTCGTAAATATTACGGCAAGTCTGCCAGAGACCTCAGCGCACGGGAATCAGCGGAGCTTGCTGCCGCCCTGCCCAATCCACGGCGTTTTCGGCCCGACGGCCATTCGCAATATGCGACAAACAGCGCGGAGAGAATTTATCAGATCATGGTGCGTCGCGGCATTGTGATTGAAGAGTATGATGACGTCATTGAAGAAAAAGACCAAGCAGACGAAAAGAATGATCCCCGCGAACATTCCCTGAATGATTTGTCCGGGGGCAATACGATGTTTAAAGAATTACCTAAATGAAATTGGCCCGGCTCTGTTGCAAGATGGTCGTCATGCTAAGTCATGTCAATTGACGAGATACGCTTCACAAGTCCCGTTTCACGCGAAAGTGAGTTTTGTTCCCGCCATGTTTAAAATGACTGCAAAATTAGCTGTTCAAAGGATGTTCAATCGTGTAGAATCGAAACAAAAAGCACTAACGGAATGTATGCTAACGGAATGTATGGGGATGGGGTATGACGAATCCCTCTTTGACAATAACAGGCCTTAAGTCTCACAGGCAAGCCGCCTTGGCGTTTGGTTTTGCTAATTGATCTGAATATGAAACCGATAAAAAGATATCTATGTTGATTCCGGACTTCACACAATATTCGCTGGCGCTTTTTAAAGACGAGAAACTGATCCATGCTTCGGATGGCGGCGGTCTGCGGCCGCTTTGGGGTGCTCTGGAAAAACATAAAGACAAGTCCGGTCTGCTTTTGCATGACAAAGTCATGGGACTGGCTGCCGCCCGACTGATTGTTCATTCCGGTATTATCGCTGAAATCTTTACGATGGTCGCATCGCGTCCGGCAAAAGAGTTTCTGGAGGAAAGCGGCATCCGGTTGACAGCCTTTGATGTTGCGGCTAACATCCTGACCAAAGACAAAAGCACCGTCTGTTACGGCGAAGCAATCGCGATTGACACAAGCGATCCGGAGACCTTTTTACAGAAGATCAGGGCCATGATGGACAATCCGGTGGCTATGCCAAACCCGCCTTAACATCCGGTCGGTTTGTCCCGGTTGAGTTTAGCAATTTCGCCAAGAAGACGGGAACGGTCAAAATACACCTCATTGCGGCGAATCAGACCTGCGTCATCCAACTGAACAAAGCAAACGCCGACAATCTCCAGCGTTACGGGCCCTACCGGAATCTTTGCTAGCCACTTGTTCAGAAAACCATCCTCCAGCGGAATGCCCTCAATCTGCGTCCAGATCCAATGGGGATTACCGGACAGCAGTTTGCGAAAGTAAGCCAGTAAATTATTTTTCCCTTTAACACCGTCGGGAATGCCAGGATCAAGGTAAAAGGCGTCTTCCGCATAGAAGCCTGCCAGCAATTCGGGATTATTGCCCGACCAGGCCGGCAGCCAGTCTTCTGCAAATTGCTTCGCTTCGACAGCCGTGAAATATTTCATATCGCTCTCCCGTCTTCTTTATATCGGCTTATTGATCGTAACTCATACCGCCCAGTAATTTCCAGCGGCTATTTTCTTTAATCCATGTATGGGTTATCCGTGATGATTGCGTTTTGCCGGTTTCAGTAAAACTAACGTGCAGCGTGTATTGCGTCAATGCCGCTCCTCCCGAGAACCGGATGCCGCCTCTTTCAATGCGGATGGAGCATGTAATCGGTTTGGAGATTAATTGCCTCATGAAACGAGTGCTTTCTTCTTTGTCAATCGGTTTTGACATTGCGCCCGGCCATCCCAGAAACCGGCTATGCACAAGGGCAAGAACTCCGTCATAATTCGCTTTATACAGATTGGTAAAGTATCCCTCTTCTAAGGCCCAAATCTCTTCTTCCATCACGCTCCTCCTCATTTGCTGGTCTGAACCGGCCCAACAAACCACTGCCGTTGAAAATAGGATTGATGCCGCAATGATGATCGGAAAGAGAAACGCTTTTTTTATATTATTCCTGAGCCATCGGTGTTTTTTTCTTCAGCCTTTTTTACTTAAACACGCCCCGGTCGTAGATGAGAACTTTTTTGCCGTTGGTTAAATGTGCCGTCACTGTCTTTGGTTCGGTATTGACCAGATCCCAGTGAAGCGCGGAATCATTAAAACCCAGTTTTTTCTTGAGCGCCTCAGTCAGTTGTGCCGGATTGCCGCTGTAGGTATCGCTGTAGGATGAACCCAGTGCGATATGGCAGTTCCCCTCTTTGCCGCCGAAATTTTCATCGAAGAGCGTCTCCGCCATGAATCGGTCGATTCGCGAAAAGCGCTTGTCCGTGAGGGAGAATTCACCCACCCGGCGCGCGCCCGGGTCCATGGCCAGTTGCTTTTTCACAAACGATTCTCCCTCACTGGCTTCGATCTTAACCGCTTGCCCTTTGGCAAAAGTGATGCGGACGTCCTTGACGTAGTTTCCGCTGCGGAAAGAGGAGAGGTTGGCAAAATAGACTCCTTCCGTGCCGCGCCAGTCGGGGGAGACAAACACCTCGAAGCTGGGCACGTTATGGCCGGAGACGCCCGCCCACTTACGATTAGCCCCCGGCGTAATCCGCAAATCCATATTGGCCGATTCCATGTGGAAATAATTGACCGGAAGGGAACTGAGCCGCTTTTTGATGGCCGTGACCTCTTTGTGGATCGCCTTCCATTCGGCAACGGGATCATCCTTGTCCAGATAACAACCTTTGATGATCTGAGCCGTATATTGCTTCATGGACATTTTAGCCTGGCGGGCTAATTCCTCCGTGGGGAGTAAGCAGAGCGTCCAGCTATACTTTCGCAATTCTTCACGCCTGTCGAGAATGTCCTTGAGGGATTTGCGGGCGACAATGGCTTTGCCGATCTTGTCTGGATCGATATCCTTGAGGTGTGTGAGTGACTCGGGCGCGTGCAGATAAATCCTGCCGTTGATGTTTTGGTAGAGTTCTTCGTCGCCGGGAGCAATAAACGTCAACTGTTTCGGATTAGCTTTCTGATAGAAACTGTGTTCCATGCCGAATGTAGCGGCCATGCGCTGCACAGGGCGCATGCCCAGATCGAGGAGCCGCCCGTAGAGGATTTCGGCGAGTCTCAACGCAGGCAGATCATACTGAAGGAGAACGATCTCATTTTTCTTCAGGGTATTTTCCTTCGCCGTATTCAGCGCCCAGAGGAGCACATCGGCATATCTTTCAAGATTGCTTTCCGTGAGCATATTTTTTATTTCCTTCTCTTTCTTGTATTACAGGTGTCCGTCCAGCCAGGATCTCAGGTCGGCGAGCACCTTCATCCTGTCAGCAGCCAGCTCGTTGTAAACCTCATGCTTGAGGCCCTCATAAAGCTTGAAGGTTTTGTCCTTTGCTCCGATCATCTCAAAGAGTTCCTTCTGCCCGGAAAAGGCGGTATCCCGTGAACCGAGTTGGATAAGAACCGGGATTTGAATTTTAAAGGCATTTTGGGCGCCGATGACCACATACCTGTTCATCTCATGGGCGAGTCTCGGCGTGATGACGTTATACACCAGGGGATCGTTAACATAGGCCTTCACCACATCCACATCTCGGGATATGAACTCCGGCGGAAGAGGCGATTTCACATGAACGGAGGGCAGTATTTTTGACAGGATTTTGGTTACGGCAAGGAGAGCCTTGGGGATGTCCGTCCCCGGTTCCGCTCCAGTGCCCGATAACACGAGTCCTTTTACGTCAACGGCGTTCTGCTCAACATAATTCATGGCAATGAGACTTCCCATAGAATGACCGAGAACGAAGTAAGGCATTTTCGGAAATCGCGCCTGGATCACTTCACGGCGAAACTGCTTTTCATCATCGATAAATTCCTGAAAGCTTCTGACGTGTCCGCGTTTTCCTTCGCTCCTGCCGTGACCTCTGTGATCATTGCCGAAAACCGCATACCCTGCGGGGAGAAGCTCATCTATGACATTTCCGTAGCGGTCAATGTGTTCGGCATAGCCATGGATAACATGCACGACGGCTTTGGGGGAATGGTCAGGCACCCATCCCTTCCAGTAGATGGATGTCCCGTCTTGCGCCATGATGGTCCCGGATTGTGTCTTCATGCTATAGTCCTCCTGTTATGGTGAATTCGGTGAGCCGTATAATTAATGATTGACATTTTATTTCCACCCGCAAAATTCATCTTTATGTGCTACTGCTAATGCTTAGAATTCAGAAAGACAATAATCCAAAATATCAGGCAATGTCAAATAATTATTCACTGATTCCGATGAGATAAAGTGATCGTGTTTTTCTTCAGGACCACAGAAGGCCATTGCAAGCAATTTACCAGTTCTTCGAACTGGTCATTAATGGAAGAAACATTAAATCCCTCTCCCTGGATGGGATGCCTCTCTTTCTTTACGCCTCACCCCTAGCGCTTTCGCTACGCCGCTTTGTGCTTGCGTCCGGATTTTTCCAGGTAGTATTCGTAATGACCGTTATAAATCCGCATCTCACCATGGTCAATTTCAAAGACGCGGTTGATGAGGCAGCGCAGGAAGTGGCGGTCATGGCTGACGAGCACGACTGTGCCGTTAAAGTTCTGCAGCGCGGCCAGCAGTGTTTCGCGCGATTGAATGTCGAGATGGTTGGTTGGTTCGTCGAGGATCAGCAGGTTGATCGGCTGGACCAGCATCGTCGCCAGAACCACCCGACTTTTTTCTCCACCGGATAATTTATCGATCCGTTTGTAAATATCATCTCCCTGAAACAAAAAAGCGGCGCAGAGATTGCGCAGCGTACCGAGATGAGCCTGTGGCATGGCATCCTGCACGGTTTCCAAAACGGTCTTCTGCGGCTGGAGAATGTCCATGGCATGCTGGCTGAAATAGCCGGGACAAACATTGGCACCCAGATTCATGCTGCCGGTGGAAGGCTTAGCCTGGCCGGCCAGCACTTTTAAAAAGGTGGACTTGCCGGCGCCGTTGACACCAACCACGGCGATCTTTTCCTGACGCCGGATAATACCGGTAACTCCGCCAAAAACAGATTTTTCGCCGCCGTCGGGACGGGGCCAAACCTTCCCCAGTTCGTCGAGTTTGACCACATCATCACCACTGCGCGGCGGCTCGGCAAACTCGAACCAGATGGATCGCTGTTCGGCAGGGATTTCGATGCGCTCAATCTTGTCGATCTTCTTGATTCGTGACTGTACCT
>JANYAF010000264.1 GCA_025355175.1 Deltaproteobacteria bacterium
TGCTCGCGGGTCTGGGGCATCGGGCCGTCGGTCGCGGCCACGACCAGGATCGCGCCGTCCATCTGGGCGGCGCCGGTGATCATGTTCTTGATGTAGTCGGCGTGGCCCGGGCAGTCGACGTGGGCGTAGTGACGGGCCGTCGTCTCGTACTCGACGTGGGCGATCGCGATGGTGATCCCGCGCTCACGCTCCTCGGGCGCGTTGTCGATCGAATCGAAGGCGCGGTACTCCGCCCCGCCCTTGAGGGCGAGGTACTTCGTGATCGCCGCGGTCAGGCTCGTCTTGCCATGGTCGATGTGGCCGATCGTGCCGATGTTGACGTGCGGCTTGGTGCGCTCGAACTTCTTCTTGGCCATCTGGGCTGCTCCCGGCTTCCTGCTAGACCTTGGACTTCTGGACGAGTTCCGAGGCCAGGTTGCCCGGCACCTCGGCGTAGTGGCTGAATTCCATGGAGGAGGTCGCGCGACCTTGCGACATGCTGCGCAGGTCCGTGACGTACCCGAACATCTGGGCGAGCGGAACGAATGCCCGAACGACCTGGGTCGTGCCGCGCGATTCCATCCCCTCGATCTGGCCCCGACGGCTGTTGAGATCACCGATGACGTCGCCCATGTATTCATCAGGAACTTCGATGGCAATGTTCACAATAGGTTCCAGCAGAATCGGCTGACAGTCCATGACGCCTTTTTGAAAGGCCATGGAACCGGCAATTTTAAAAGCCATTTCCGATGAATCCACGGTATGATAGGAGCCGAAAACCAATGATATTTTAAAATCCACCACGGGATAACCGGCCAGTACGCCTTTGGCTGCCGCTTCCACAATACCTTTTTCGACCGCCGGTCGGTATTGACCCGGAATAACGCCGCCGACGATTTTATCGGCAAACTCAAATCCCGCGCCGCGCGGCAGCGGCTCAATGTCGATCGTACAATCACCAAACTGGCCGCGTCCGCCGGACTGTTTCTTGTATCGGCCCTGAACGTTGGTTTTCCCTTTAATGGTTTCAAAATAGGGGACTTTCGGTGTGTTCAGATTGACTTCGACGCCGAATTTTCTTTTCATCTTCTCAATGTTGACTTCAATATGCACCTGGCCCATGCCGGAGAGGATCATTTCTTTGGTCTGGACGTTGCGGGAGAAGACGATGGTTGGATCTTCTTCCGTAAGACGGTGAATGGTGGAGGCTATCTTGTCTTCATCGCCTCTGGATTTTGGTTCAACGGCAAAAGACATGATCGGCGGCGGAACAGCAACTTTCTGAAAGACAACGGGGGTTTTCTCGTTGCACAGCGTATCGCCGGTGACGGTTTCCTTCAGTTTGGCGACACCGGCAATATCACCGGGAATCAGGATTTCCGCCTGTTTCTGATTTTTGCCTTCTAGAAAGAAAATATGCCCGAATTTCTCCGCGATTTTTTTTGAAGAGTTGTAAACAGAAGTATCGGAATTAAGTTTTCCCGAATAGACACGGAATAATGTCAGCCGGCCCGCGTAGGGATCGGCAATGGTTTTAAAAACAATCGCGGAAAAAGGAGCATCTTCCGAAGGCTGTCTTTCTTCAACAGTGTCCGTTCCAGGCTTTTTGCCTTTAACCGGTCCACGGTCAACGGGTGACGCGAAAGAACTGACCGCTAAATCCATCAACATCGTGACGCCGATGCCTTTGACGGCTGAACCGCAAATGACGGGGATAATGTTTCCCGACGTTACGCCTTTTTTCAAACCGGACTTGAGCTCTTCCGCGGAAAGTTCGCCGGCTTCCAGATATTTGTTCATCAGTTCGTCGTCCGCTTCCGCGATGTCTTCGACCATGGAACCGCGCATCAGGCTGGCCTCATCTATCAAGTCCGCCGGAATGTCAGCCGCCTTGCCGACACCTTTGTTGTCGGCAAAAGTATAAGCCTTCATGGCGATCAAATCAATTATGCCCTGAAATTTATCTTCCGCCCCGATGGGCAGGCAGATAGGGGTTGCTTTTTTCTTGAGTTTTGTTTTGATGCTTTCCAGCACCTTGTTGAAGTCCGCTCTTTCGCGGTCCATCCGATTGATAAAAATTATGCGGGGGAGAGAATATTCATCGGCTATTTCCCAGACTTTTTGTGTCTGAAATTCAACGCCGCCAACAGAATCGATCACCACGACTGCGTTATCCACAACGCTCATCGAGCATTTAATATCAAAAGTAAAGTTGGAGTCGCCCGGGGTATCCACAATATTAATTTTATGTTTGTCCCATTCGACAAAATTGGCCGCAGAGGAGATTGAAACATGCTTTTTTTGTTCTTCAGGTTCATAGTCCATTGTGGACGAGCCGTCGTCAACACGACCTAGCCGTTCATTTTTCCCGGAAACAAATAAGAGTGATTCACAAAGAGAGGTTTTGCCTGTGCCGCCGTGGCCGATGATGGCCAGATTTCTGAGAGCTTTGGATTCGTATTTTGCCATGAAAACTCCTTTCAATATCTCAACAAGATCCCCAAAAGATCTGATGAAACGGGTCATTCAGAATGCGGGGATGTTTAGCCTATCCGGCAACTAAAATCAAGATAATTTTCGACTTCTGACGATTTCCGGTGCTTCTCGATCACAGGGATGTCCAATTTTGAAAACGTTGGCGTAGGTTCATTTTTTTAGCAGATTATTTTCACCCAGTTTCATGGGGTAAAAGACTGCAAAAACGCAAAGAAACAACACCAAGGTGAAGGAAAGGACAAACCAGAGAATTTGCGGAAAGGAAAAGTTGTGGCCGTGCATTCTGGACATAAAAATTCTATAAACCGGTCCCGCTTCCAGGATAATGACCAACGCAATCAAACCAAAACTAAGCAACATAAAAAGGACCCCGCCGAAACTGGTTGCCGACAGGGCCGGATTTTCCGATTTAAAATCAGGATAGCGGGCGCCCAGTCCAACGGCAAGCGCGACGATGGCGGGAACGAGACAAAATATCGTCAGGACGGATAAAAACATCATAAATGGCGTAACTCCCAGCAGAATGTTGGAAACGACAATCAGGATTTCCGACAGAATCAGCAGGGGTATGTAATAAATAGAGAACTTGATCCAGAGAAAGGTTTTAATGGAAACAGGCGCGGATTGAATAATCCAGAAAGCTTCTCCTTCCATGCTGACCGCCGGAAAAACAAAACGGGCGGCGATGGCCGAGAGCACAAAAGCGGCCAGTCCCACATTTAAAAAAGAAAATACATTTTGCAGATAAACCGTTTTGATGGGAGATCGATCCAGCGGCAGGACGGAGAAATTATACAGATAAACGACAATCAGCGCGCAGATTAAAAACAATTGCGGCCATTGCGTGGAATCACGAAAGAAAGAGCGAATTTCCTTCACGGCAAAAGCTTTTGCCGGACGCGATAAGAAATTCAACAGGCTTTCCCAACTATGTCCATCGTATTTAAGCGGTGAGAAAAGCCTTTTAGCGGTTGTCTGAGCTCGGGAGAAGCCGCGAAAGTAGATGGCGGAGGCGGCCATTTCGTTTAAAAACATCAAGGAAAAAAAGCAACTGGCCGAAAGAGCCAGATTAAATAACGACAGGCGCCATTCACTTTTTAAGGCTGAACGCACCGTATCCGTGATCCAGGTGGTGGGCAGATAAGGCAGATCGAACGCCTGCATCGAATTTAAATAAAGAACAACCGAGGCAAAACTATCAGGATTGACAAGTTGTTCCGGCCTGATCATTCTTAAGACAACAATGAGGAGTAACGACAGGCTAACGCCCAGGATGACAAAAAGGGTGCGAATTTTTCCTGCCGAAAGCATTGCCGCGCCCAACAAGACAATAAGGCTGCTGATTGCCGTGGCCGTCAGGCACATGCAGATAATGGCCACGAGGGCTATCAGATAAAAAACGATACCGGCTTTATAAACCATGCCATAAGATAAAAAGAGGGGAAAACTGAAAGCCACCACCATCCAGGAGGAATCAAAGGCGCTCGAAAGCCAGCGCGAAAGAAAAATATCCCTGATGGTAACCGGCAGGGAATGCACAAGCGATAAGTCACGGCTTAAATACAGGTGAGAAAGGCTGTTGATGATGCTGCTGAAAAGCAAAAGGGTGAAGAAGGTGATGATCATCATGGATAGAAGTTTCATGGCCAGGATGTCGCCAAAATCCTGCACACTTTGAAAATAGGTTAAAACCCTGTAAAAAATCAGAAAGGCGCCGACCCCGAAAACCAGGCCGATTGCGGAAAACAGGAAAAGACGCATCCGATGATTATTTTGTGTATCCGCCTTCAATCCATTCCCAACAGAGAGCAGGCGTGGTCTAAGTAATGTTAATACTGTGTTCTTCATGGATTTATGCTTCCCGAACCAAAGTCAAAAAAACTTCTTCCAGCTTGGCTTCGCCGGTTTTTGCGGCCGTGTTCAACTCGGCAACGGTGCCCTGTGCCAGAAGTGTTCCTTTGTGGATAACGCCGATTCTATCGCACAAATCCTCGGCCAGACTTAAGGTATGCGTGGAAACAAAAATGGTTACATTTTGTCCCGCCAGCTCTTTGAGAATATCCTTGACCATGCGCACGGCCTGAGGGTCAAGGCCGACCATGGGCTCGTCGATGACAAGCACTTTGGGATCATGCAGCAGTGCCGCGGCGATAATTAGTCTTTGCTTCATACCGTGCGAATAAGCTTCAATGATTTCATTGGCCCACTCCCACAGAGCGAATTGCTTTAAAAGCTCCTCCGATCTGCGGGAGAGAATCTGAGTTTCCACATTGTATAAATCAGCAATGAATTTAAGAAACTCCATGCCGGTTAGCTTCTCATACAAAAAAGGTCTGTCCGGCACAAAGCCGATGATCTTTTTTGCTGCGACCGGTTCTTTTTTTATGTCGATCCCGGCAATGGTGATCTTACCGGCTGTCGGTTCGATAATGCCGCCCATCATGCGGATCGTTGTGGTTTTGCCCGCACCGTTGGGACCGATGAATCCATAAATTTCCCCGGTTGCTACATCCAAACTCAAATTATTGACGGCCAGCGTCGTTCCGTAATCTTTGGACAGGGTTGTAAGTTCAATCATTTTTTGTGGATATGACCTCCAATTTAATTTTGCCCATGACACCCAGTAAATCCAGTTGTTCGCCGCCTTCGCCGCGCGCCAGCCGTATATGCGTGACATCGGCTGGGATCTGATTAAAAACAGCATCAGCAGTAACCCACTGTCCGATATAGGCCAGATTCCAGGCATGGTAATAAAAACGGCCATTGAGATAAACGAGCCCGTTTTCAATCTGTGTGGGAATACCTGCCGCGCGGAGCAGTGCGGCGGTTAAAACCGCATGTTCATTACAATCACCTTGCTTGTTTTTTAAAACTTCCAGTGCATTGGGTACGGACAATACCGGTTTTTTTTCTACGGTACGGTAAACCCATTGAACGATTTTTTGAAGCTTGATCTGTGGACTGTCCGTGTGAAAAACAATTTTTTCCACCTGCGTTTTCATTTGCGGGGCGTGGGATTGAACAAGCGGTGATGACTGTAAATACTTCTGAAAGACTGCGGTTATGTTTTTTTCTGACGCTACATAAGGATATGGCTCTTTGGTAATCGTTAAAATATCCTGATGGAATTTTTGCCGGCCGCCTTGAATAAGGAGCGCCGAATTATGAATGCCGTCAATTTTGATTTCTATGCCCGTTAATTTTGATGGATTGGCGATATTTCGATTGGAGGGAATCGAAGCGATTTGCGTAAAATCAACACCACCAGTGGCGATTCCTTCCCGCGCTTGCTCGGCACTGACCTTTTCCATGGAAAGCCCCAGGATTCCTGTTTCTTTTAATACTTCGCCATCTTTTGCCAACCAGGCACAATTTTTAGCACCCATGAAATCGGCGCAGAATTTTTGTGTCAAAACGCGTTTTCCCATAGACAGGATAATCTCATCCGCGTTGCGGGTGACGGATATTTTGCGTATGCCAAGAGTGGACGGATCAAAAATACTGAAGTCGCGGGTTTTATCTTTTTCCAGACCGGCAGAGAATGCAGCCTCGTAAATATTGCCGCTGATATGGGGAATATCCTTGATAGGGAGAATGGTTTTTTCCTCGGCAGGGGGAAGACCGGTATATAAAATAAGTTTATCTTTGCTCACATGGCCTCGGGCAATAAACCGAAACAAACTGGAATTAAGCTCGATATTGAAAGAAGAAAAGGACATATCGGGATTAAGCTCTGTCTCAGTAGATAAATTGAGCGCTTGCACGACGCCCATCGTGTTAATCTGCATGGTGACAGATTCCTCGGTCTGGAAGCGGCCATTTCCCAGTGTGTTGAACTTGCGATGTATTACACCGATTTTTTTCTTATTTTGATAAATATTCATCCAGGATTCGGGCGAACGTGAAATTTCAACCTTTTGACGGACCGGGTTGTCCTCTGGTTTTTCTTTGAACAACTCCAGGCGCACGGCCAGCAGACCAAGAAAAACCATAGTAATTACAGTGCCCCAGACTATGTTCCATTTTATCTTTGCCATGTTCGCCAATCTTTCTAAAATATTAGAGTGAATGACTATGGCTTGGATTATAGCGGCAGGATTGCCTCCGGTCAACAGGCAGTATTGGAATATGTGATTATATCAAAACATTAGCTTGACAAATTCCGTCTAAGAATATAGAAAATCAAACTCTATTACTAAGGCTCGATTACGGTGGATCCCCCATCTGGCAGAGACTCTTCCAAATGCGGGGTTTTTTTTATAGTGAGACCCGAGTTTCAGAAACGAAGTGCGCTGAAGCGTGCAGGTCGAACTATCCCGCTAGCGAAGCGAGTAGGGATAGTGAACACATCATGCGAGGAGCGCAGCGAGTAGGGGTAATAGACACCTCACGTGAGGCGTGTAGGTTGATAAATTAAGATGAGTGTTTTTTAAGAGAGGAAATTGAAATGAAGTTCGACGATCAAAAAATACGCAACATCGGAATCAGTGCACATATCGATTCCGGTAAAACCACGCTGAGCGAAAGGATTCTTTTTTACACAAAGAGAATTCACGCCATCCATGATGTGAAGGGCAAAGACGGCGTTGGTGCAACCATGGATTCCATGGATCTGGAAAAAGAAAGAGGCATTACCATCGCCTCTGCCGCTACCTATTGCGAATGGAAAGGGTATGAAATTAATATCATTGATACGCCCGGCCACGTCGATTTCACCATTGAAGTGGAAAGATCCCTGCGTGTTCTCGATGGTGCGATCCTTGTTTTGTGTTCAGTCGGCGGCGTTCAGTCGCAGTCCATTACCGTTGATCAGCAAATGAAGAGATATAAAGTTCCGTGTATTGCGTTCATCAATAAATGCGACCGCAGCGGCGCCAATCCTTTCCGTGTCATCGCTCAGTTGCGCACCAAGTTGGGGCATAATGCCATAGCCATGCAGATTCCCATTGGTCTGGAAACAGAACTACAAGGTGTTGTGGATCTGGTGACCATGAAAGCGATGTATTTTGATGGCGATAGCGGCGAGGATGTGCGAATCGAGGCCATACCGCAAAGTCTTCTGGAAGAAGCCAACGCCAAAAGGGAAGAACTCATCGATGCCGCATCAATATTTTCCGATGAACTGACGGAAGCCATTCTGGAAGAAAAAGAAATTACACCGGAACTACTTTACGCCGCAGTTCGCAAGGGAACGTTGAAAAGAGAAATTACGCCTGTGTATATGGGATCTGCCTATAAAAATAAAGCCGTTCAGCCCCTGCTCGACGGCGTGACTTACCTGCTGCCCAAGCCTTCCGAAGTGGAAAACATCGCGCTCGATATGAACAATAATGAAGAGCCGGTTATCTTGAACAGTGATCCGGAAAAACCCATTATAGCGCTGGCCTTTAAATTGGAAGACGGCCAGTACGGGCAGTTAACCTATATTCGTGTTTATCAGGGTACTGTTGAAAAAGGATCCACCATCGTCAACGTTCGCAATGGTAAGAAGGTCAAAGTGGGGCGCGTTGTTCGGATGCACGCCGATCAGATGGAAGATGTTGAAGCTCTGTGTTCGGGATACATCGGCGCTTTATTCGGCATCGAATGCTCTTCCGGCGATACATTTTTTTCTCCCGGCATCAATATGACGATGACCTCCATGTTTGTACCCAAGCCGGTTATTTCGCTGGCCATCGTGCCGAAAGATAACAAGTCGCAAATGGCCATGTCCAAAGCGCTTAATCGATTCTCCAAGGAAGACCCGACATTCAAAACACATGTCGATCCGGAAACCAACGAAACCATCATTGAAGGCATGGGCGAATTGCATCTGGATATTTACGTAGAAAGAATGAAGCGAGAATATAATGCCGAAGTTACTACAGGCAATCCCCGTGTGGCCTATCGTGAAACCATTACCCAGCGCGCCGATTTCAATTACACGCACAAAAAGCAAACCGGCGGTTCCGGACAGTTTGGACGTATTGCCGGCTGGATCGAACCGATTTCCGATGCCGAATTTGTTTTTGAAAATAAAATATTCGGTGGTTCGATTCCTACACAGTATATCGCAGCTTGCGAAAAGGGTTTTAGGCAAAGCATGGCCAAAGGGCCGAAATTGGAATTTCCGATTACCGGCGTGAAAGTACTCATTAACGACGGCGCTTCCCATGCGGTGGATTCTTCCGATATGGCCTTCCAGGCAGCGGCCCGTGGAGCATTTCGAGAAGCCTATCTGCGCGCCAAACCGGTTGTTCATGAGCCGATTATGAAAGTTGTTGTGGAATCTCCGGTGGAATTTCAAGGGCCGGTCATGGGACTCCTTAATCAACGACGCGGTATGATTATCGGCTCGCAGGATGAAGGCGTTATGTGCGTGATCGAATCCCAGGTGCCGCTGGCGGAGATGTTCGGTTTCTCGACAATTCTGCGTTCAGCTACTCAGGGCAAGGCGCAGTTTACTATGGAATTTGCCATGTATCGTCAGGTGCCGCAGTCGATTGCAGAAAAGATCGCCCTGGAAGCTGCTCAGAACAAGAAGACGGCAGCATAAAATAGGCTGAAGGCTAACCCCCTTGCAGCGGGCGCGAGGCTAGAGGCTGAAGTAAAGATGATGGCGGTTGGCAAGGCGTTAAGACGGAAAGACAATGTTATTCATTTACCTTATGAGGTTATTATCATGATCAAAAAAGAAATCATCCAACGCAATCCGCTTCTTAATCTTGGATACGACGAAGAATATATTTTACCCACGGGCGGTTTTGGGGCTGTTTTAGCCTATGCCGGAGTAGGCAAGACCGCCCTTCTGGTTCAGATGGCGTTACATGCCATGATGAACGAACAGCCCGTATTGCATGTCAGCTTAAATGACGCAGTCAGTAAAGTGGATGTCTGGTATCGGGAATTATTTCACGATATGGCCGCAAAATACGATTCCGTGGAATCCAATGAGTTTTGGGAAAAAATTCTCATTTATCGTTTCATTATGACCTTCCGCGTGGAAGGTTTCAGCGTACCGAAGCTGGAGGAGCGCCTGACCGATTTGATGCAGCAAAATATATTTAAGCCGCACACCGTGATTATCGATGGCTTGAAATTTGATGAATCCGGTCGCGGGTTGCTTCTGCAATTACAGGAATTAGCCAAAAAGTATTCGATGCGCATCTGGTTTACCGTTCATACGCACCGCCATGAACCCCCCAAAGAAAACGGCCTGCCTCTTTCTTTCCTGCATGTAGCCGACCTTTTTGACGTGCTGGTGCAGCTTGCCGCCAAAGGGCCGGAAGTCTATATCAAAGCCCTCAAAGGCCAGTCCCCCGACGCAAAGCAGAATGCCTTGCTCCTCGATCCGGCGACAATGTTGATTAAATAACAAACATAGAGACAGGTCTCAGACCTGTCTCTATGAGTTTAATTGCTAGACCCGACGATACTTCGATCTATCATTAACAACCCATTTGAATCCTACATTTCCAAAGAGCCGGGTAATTGCAGAAGATGCGGCGCATTTGGAAATAACCTAAAGGTTACTCGACGCGCCCTACATCCTGATGTAGGGACTGTTCCCCGAACAGTCCGAATGCATTTAAAAACGCAATGGGGAAAATATGCCATATAATCGACTGCAAAACGAAAAAAGCCCTTATCTGCTGCAGCATGCGCAAAATCCGGTGGACTGGTATCCTTGGGGCGAGGAGGCTTTTGAAAAAGCTCGTCGAGAGGACAAGCCCATCTTCCTTTCAGTTGGCTATTCCACCTGTCACTGGTGTCATGTGATGGAGCGTGAATCTTTTGAGGATGAAGAAGTAGCCGAGCTTCTCAATGAAACGTTTGTGAATATTAAAGTCGATCGTGAAGAGCGTCCCGATATTGACGCGGTTTATATGAAGATATGCCAGATAATGACGCAAAGCGGCGGCTGGCCTTTGACGATTATGATGACGCCCGATAAAAAACCCTTCTTTGCCGCGACCTACATTCCCAGGGAAACAAGATATGGCCATGTCGGCCTGCTGGAGATGATTCCGGAAGTCCAATCCCTCTGGCAGACGAAACGCGCGGATGTTATTTCGGCCTCATTGGAAATAACACAGGCTCTGCGGCGGCCGACGAGAAACAAGGCCGGGGATATAGGTGAAGAAGTGCTGCATCGGGCGTATCGGTCTTTGTCCATGAGCTTTGACAAGGCGTTCGGCGGCTTTGGCCAGGCGCCGAAATTCCCTTCACCACACAATTTCTTTTTTCTGCTGCGCTACTGGAAGCGAACAGGTGAAGCTCAGGCTTTACACATGGTGGAGCAGACGCTGCAAAACATGCGGCGCGGCGGAATTTACGATCAGATTGGTTTTGGTTTTCACCGCTATTCGACAGATGCCCGCTGGATCGTGCCGCACTTTGAAAAGATGCTCTACGATCAGGCGCTTATGGCGATGGCGTACATTGAACTATTTCAGGCTACAGGGAAAAAAGAATACGAAACTTCAGCCCGTGAAATATTTTCCTATGTTTTGCGGGATTTGAAGGATGTGAAGGGCGGTTTTTGCTGCGCCGAAGACGCGGACAGCGAAGGCGTCGAAGGGAAATTCTATCTATGGACCCAGGAGGAAATCCGCAGCGTTCTTACAAAAGACGAATCGGTTTTGTTTTTGTCTCACTACAGGCACGATAGTGACATGTCCGCGCAGGGTATGCAGGAAATACCCGCCGGTCACTTTATCCCGCATCTCAAACCGTCATCAGGTGGCGATGCGGGGGATAGTTTGACGGAACTGTCCGACAAAATGGCTGGCATCCGGAAAAAGCTTTTCGCGGTTCGGGAAAAACGAGTACACCCGCATAAAGACGACAAGATTCTGAGCGATTGGAATGGCTTGATGATTGCGGCGCTGGCCCGCGGGGCGCAGGTCTTTGATGAACCGGCCTACGCTAAAGCCGCTATACGGGCGATGGATTTTATTTTTCAATCTCTGCAAACCAAAGACGGACGGCTATTG
>JANYAF010000015.1 GCA_025355175.1 Deltaproteobacteria bacterium
TAATACCTGAATCTTGCACATCAAAACAAAAAAATCAAATGAACCATCTGGGATACCTGTTGTATAAAGGGATACGCGAATAACCCAATACCCAACAGGAGGTACCCAGATGGTAAAAAAGCACGAGAAAGATAGCAGGAAAAGCCTTGCCAGTAAACAGTTTAATAATGACTGCGGGAGGGCCAGAAAAATCAATGCTTCGACGGAAGTTACGACCTGCGGCGAGCAATTAAGTTCGTTTGGCGGGCTTTTTGGACTGGTCAAGTTTTTGGATCTTTTTGATTTCAAGAAGCATTTTGAAGAGGAGGGTTATATAGCGCCGTCACGGGAGACCAAATTGGGCGACTATGCCATGGTGTTAGGCATTCTGATGCTAATGTTTATCGGGTTTAACCGGATCTGGCATTTTGTTTACATTGGTTTGGATGCCATGCTTTGTGGCATATTCAGGGTGCGACGGCTGCCGGTTGCGAGCACCTATTGGCGTTACTTGGACAGTCTGGGGATCAATCAGGGCCAGGCCATCCTGAAAATTATTAGTCGCTTAAGAGAAGAAGCGTGGAAAAGATGTGGAATCAAGCATAGCCGCATTGCCATTGATATTGATACGACGGTGGAAACCATTTACGGTGACCAACAGGGCGGTCGAATCGGACATAATTCGAAACACCGTGGGAAGAAAGGATACCGTCCGGTGCTTTGCTTTATTGAACAGACACGGGAATATCTTTGTGGAAAATTACGCAAAGGGGAAACGGTCAGCGGTGAGGAGACGGCCAAAGTGATTCGCTCGATTAAGGCTCATTTGCCGCCATGTGTCCGAGAGGTTCTGCTCAGAGCAGATGCAGAATTTATGAGCTGGTCGAGCGTCGAAGCCGCATGGGACGAGGGGTATGATTTTATCTTTGCCAATAAACAATGCGAGCCGCCATTTGATCCAGGAAGCTGGTATCGCCTCCGGCAAAGGGAAGAAGCCCAATTTAACAGTTGCATCTACCAGCCTGGCCCCTGGAAACGCCCCTGCCGATTTGTCGCCATGCGGATTCCCAGGAAACCGGATGAATCTAGAAAACATACACAGCACGAACTGTTTGAAGAGAATCAATATACCTACAGGATATTTTGCACAAGCCTTGGCGGCAAAGCCCATGAGGTCATCGAGACATACGATAAGCGGGCGGATGCGGAAAATCTGATTGGTGAAGCCAAGCAGGAAGGTTTGGATGCGATTCCATCGGGTAAATTCAAGAACAACTATGCCTTCTTTCAGATTGCGATGCTGGCGTATAACCTTTGGCGATACTTTAAAATTCTGGCGAATCTCTGCGGCGGAAAGGAAAAGACTTTTGCAGGCGTAAGAGACAACAAGATCAGAATCGCACGCTTGAAACTGCTGATGATTGCCGCCAAGCTGATTTGGTCGGGCAACCGCGACAAGGTCAAGTACTCGATCCATGATGCCCGGACTCCCGCTTTGCTTCAATTTTATGAATTCCTCGACCGTTTGCGATTTGAAAAAAATCAGGAGTGCAAGACATGAATATTTTAAACGAATCGATGCAAGAAATTTCTTGCACGGGTTCATTCATGAAAAGCTACGGGAGAAAAATCATGTGAAATTTTTCCTACTGATTATGAAAATATCGAATTTGTGCAAGATTCAGGTAACAACTTAAATACTTAAGGGCGTCCCGTATTGTCCTGTTAATAATCACGCTGCGTATAATATTTCACCTTGCTTGGCATAGTCGTACAACGGTGAAGTTTGTTTGTCCCACTCTTCTGGCGTGAAGCCGATAACCTCAAGCGGTTCAAAGACATCGTAAATGGCTTCGGACAGTATATCAATTCTTGACCAGTAATCATGATTCTTGAAATCTTCGGAAATGATGATCAGGTCGATGTCGCTGCCTTCCCGATAGTCGCCGTGGGCATAAGAACCATAAAGGATCAACTTGCTGATGTTGATGCCTCTGGATTCAATTGCTTTCTGAAAGCGTGCAATCGTATCTAAAGCTGCTGCTTTATCCATGCTAATGCCTCTTTCGTGTTTAAAATGATTTCGCTGGTAATGGTCTTTGTATAAGCCTTCTGCAATTTCTCAAGGCTTTCAGGATAACGTGTGGCAATATTCGCTTCGTTGAGCTTCACGATGAATTTACCCAGCTTCTCCGGCGGTGTAATGCCGGTTTTGTTAATCAGAAATACGAGGTTGTGCACTTTGGGCGGGACGTCCTGAAGCTTCTCACAATAAATGCCCTTCAGGGCTTTCTCCAGTGAGAGATGACACATAAAGACAGCGTAGAAATATCGGCCACCTTGAAACATAAATTCGGCTGTTTCAATATCAAAATCTGCTTGAATGATCCACTCTCTTGTTTTTTCATCCATGTTCCACATCGCTTTGTGTCTGTTACGGCCTTGTTGAGAAGTATTTATTACTTATAAAGAACTAATGAAATAAAATCAAGTGAATATGGAGTATTTCCGTCTTGGTTAATTCCGGGTTAATTCCGGGGACATAACACTGAATTAAAGTCGTTTGTAATTGTGGTATGATAAAGAACTATTGCGAGACAATTTCTTCATTATTTGATTGTTTTTCCAACAACAATATCTTTCTGCCTCTGCTTTCTCACCGGATCTTTTTCCACATAAATTTTCCGGCCGGTTATCGGGTTGATTTCCGTCCAATACATGAGCGTGGAGGTGGTGGAGGGCAGGGGCGTGAAAATCTGTACCTGCTGGGGGGTTGTGTGCAATTCGCGTGTGGCGAAGGATTTCAAGTCGCGCATATCTTCTTCGGTGCAGCCCGGATGAGCGGCGATAAAATAATAAGTCAGAAATTGTTTAAGCCCCGCTTCCGCATTCATCTTTTCAAAAAGATTTTTAAAATGAACCAGCGCCAGCGCCTGTGGTTTGCCCATGAGCTGCAGCACGGAGGGTGTGGTATGCTCCGGTGCGATCTTTAACTGGCCGGAAATATGATGTTTGACCAACTCGCGCATATAAGACGCGCTGTGTTTTTTATCCGCCAAAACTAAATCATGACGGATGCCGGAGGCGACAAATATTTTTTTAATGCCTGGAATCTGGCGAAGGCCTTGCAGCAGGCGAATTTGCCGTGAATGATCGGTTTTAAGAGAGGCGCAAACCTGCGGATACAGGCACCGTTTGTCAGGGCAGGCGCCCTTCACTTGTTTGCGCGGGCAGTCGATGCCGTACATATTCGCCGTTGCGCCGCCGACGTCCACAAGATACCCTTTAAAATTCGGGAGCGCCGCTATCTTCCAGGCTTCAGCCAGGATGGATGCTTCGCTGCGGCTGATGATGATCCGGCCTTCATGCAGAGCGATGGAGCAGAAATGGCACTCACCAAAGCAGCCCCGGTGCGTGGTCAGCGAGAAAGCAATGGTGTCCATCGCGCGGACTTGACCTCTATCTTCGTAAAAGGGATGCACCCGGCGTGAAAAATCCAGTCCGTAAACAGCGTCCAGTTCAGTGACGGAAAGATGCGGTTGGGGCCGGTGATGCACCAGACAGCGATTGCCATGTTTTTGATAAAGGCCGCACGCCGTGACCGGATCATTGTTGGAATAGAAAATCTGAAACATTTCCGCAAAAGCTTTTTTGCCGGCAGCAGCATTTTCGTATGAAGGCAGTTCCAGATAGCCCGCCGGCGGCTCACTTTCAATTGTGCAGGTGCCTCGAATGTTCTTGATGTCCTTTCCCGCCTGAAGGCGCCCGGCGATTTCGACAACAGCTTTCTCCGCCATGCCGTATGCGAGAATATCAGCGCGCGCATCAAACAGAATCGAGCGGCGAATTGAATTCGACCAGTAATCATAATGAGCGATACGACGAAGGCTTGCCTCAACGCCGCCTAAAACCAGCGGTTTTGTGTTCTTGAAATGTTGCCGGATGAGATTGGCATAGACAACGGCGGCGCGGTCGGGACGGTGGTTATTTTTACCGCCGGGGGTCAGATCGTCATCGCGTCTCTTTTTCCTGGTTGCCGTATAATTGGCGACCATGGAATCCATGCAGCCGCCGGTGATGCCCCAGAACAGGCGTGGTTCGCCCAGTCGGCTAATATCGGTATCGCTTTTTATGTCCGGCTGCGCGATAATGCCCACTCGATACCCTGCAGAAGCCAGCACCCGGCCGATGACGGCCACACCGATATGGGGACTGTCAATATAGGCGTCGCCAGTGACCAAAATGACATCCAGCCGGTTCCAGCCTCTTTTTTTTAATTCTTCGGAAGTTGTCGGAAGAAACATTTTAAAGGATACCGATCATCATTAACCCCAGCGTCAGCACGGATAGAATGGCGAGCCCGGAGAGCCGCCCGATCCATCGGTGCGCCACGCGCACGGCTGGTTTGTTCGCGGCTTTAAAGGAATAATAACCGAGAGACACAGTGATGCAAGTCAGGATAAGTGCGATAAGCCCGATCCATTGGTGGGGCCCCGCAAGATGATGGCCTGCGGATATCATAACATTGGAAAAAGCCATCACGGCGCCGGCGGCTAGTAGGCAAACCCCTGTTATATTGAAACGCTTATGCCATTTTAACCAGAATTTCTTTTTTCGCCCAAACATGGCCGTGCCGACACCCGCGATGAGACACAACGCGGCAGCGATCATCAGGGACAGGTGGGCAACGATCAGCATGGTATTGTCTCCGGTTATTTTTTTGTCAGGTGGTTTGATGACGAAACCTACAGCGCCAGTTCCATCGACTGATGGACGGCAAAACACCTAAGCGTACTTTTCCGCTCATTGATGATGCGATGACACACAGCGACCATGTTGTCAACTTCAGCGTCGAGACGGTCCTGATTGTGATGGAAAAGTCCCAGTTGTTTAACGCCGGCGTCCAGAGCGAGTTTTACCGCCTGTTCGTTGGTGGAATGCCCCCAGCCTCGTTTTTTCGGGTATTCCTCATTGCGATATTCAGTGTCATGAATCAGCAGATCGGCGCCACGGCAGAATTCGAGATAGTCGTCATACGAAAGTCCGCCTTCATGCCGGAATCCCAGTTCGTTGTCGGTCAGAAAAACAAAGCTTTTGCCGGCCTCTGAGAATTTGTAACCGGTTCCCTGGTTGGGGTGGCTGAGCGCAATCGGCGTGATCGTCATGTCGCCCAGTTGATAGGTGTCCCCACAGATGTCCGCGTAAGCGACATTGGCGTGAATGTCATCGTAGTTAATGGGGAAGTAGGGAGCGGACATGACCCTCGCCAGCATTTCCTTGATGGAATCCTGGACAAATGCGCAACCCCAGACGGTTAAATTTGTTTTTTCGAAATAGAGCGGTCTGAAAAAAGGGAATCCCATAATGTGATCCCAGTGAGCGTGCGTCAGGAGCAGCGTAAAATCGAAACGGCCGGCGGCGAGAAAGGCATTCCCCGCTTCGCGGATTCCCGATCCGGCATCAACCAGTAAAATATCGTCACGTTTGTTCCTGATTTCCAGACAGGTTGTGTTGCCGCCATAACGTAAATAATTTTTTCCGGAAACAGGTATGGAACCTCTGGCTCCCCAGCAGCGTATGATCATAGTTCTCCCTTTGTTGGGTAATCATACAGATTATTTATTTTTTATCAAGCATGATATAATAAAGCTGAGTTTAATGCTTGCTATTGAATGAAAGACCATTATCTTAAGCAAAATACGACTTTAATCAGGAGGTTATTCATGAAAAGTATCAAAATAAAAGGCATGAGTTGTCAGCATTGCGTCATGGCGGCAACCAAGGCGCTTGGCGCTGTTGACGGAATCAAAAATGTTCAGGTCGATTTGAAAACAGGTGTTGCGACCTATGAGGAAGTAAATCCGGTGGATGCGAAAGTGATTGCCGCGGCGATCAAAAAGGCGGGTTACGACGTTGTCGGATAAACTGACCATTTCCGTCGGTGGCATGACCTGCGCGGCCTGTGTAAGGCGCGTGGAAAACGGCCTTAAAGAAGTTGAGGGTGTCATAGAGGTCACCGTCAATCTGGCGACCGCGCGCGCTACGATCATTCATTCAGTCCGTTGGGCAGGGCTTTCGGCGCTCGCCAAAGTTGTCACTGAACACGGTTATGAGTTTTTAGGCGAGCTCAAGGATTCTTTTGACGATCCTATGGAGAAAGCCCGCGAGGGGGAGCTTAAGGAACTGACCTTAAAAGTCATCTGCGGCGCGGTCCTGAGCGTAATCATCTTTTTCGGCTCCATGCAGCACTGGTTTAACTTCTTGCATTTTATTCCACGCCAGATGATGCTGATGGCGATGTTTGTGCTGACCGCGCCGGCCGTGTTCTGGGTGGGAAGCCGTTTTTTTGTCGGCGCCTACAAAGCGGCAAAGCAAAAAACATCTGATATGAACACGCTGGTTGCCGTCGGCGCCTTTTCGGCTTACGCCTATTCAGCGGCGGCAACTTTTTTTTCGAGTTTTTTTGAAAGAGCGGGTGTGGCGTCGCATGTCTATTATGACGGTGCGGCCATGATTATCACCCTGATCCTCCTGGGCCGGCTTCTGGAAGCCCGGGCCAAAGGCAAGACCTCCGCTGCGATCAAGAAGCTCATGGGCCTTAAGCCCAAGACCGCTCATGTACTGCGGAAAGGGGAAGAGTTTGAAGTCTCCGTGGAAGCGTTGCAGATCGGCGATATCGTTTTGGTGAAGCCGGGTGAAAAAGTTCCCGTGGACGGAATGATATTAACCGGACAGTCAACCCTTGATGAATCCATGCTGACTGGTGAGAGTATGCCGGTGGCCAAGGAAGTCGGTCAAAAAGTGTTTGCCGCCACGCTGAATAAAACCGGCAGCTTTACGTTTAGCGCCACGGGCGTCGGCTTCGAAACCATGCTGGCGCAGATCATCCGGCTGGTGGAAGAGGCGCAGGGTTCCAAAGCGCCGATCCAGCGCCTGGCGGACAAGGTGGCCTCTGTCTTTGTTCCCATAGTATTTGTCATCGCATTTGTCACTTTTGGTATCTGGTATTTTCTTTCCGCCGACGCCACTTTCAGCCGTGCGTTGATTAATTTTGTTTCGGTGCTGGTCATTGCCTGTCCCTGCGCGCTGGGATTGGCCACGCCAACGGCGATCATGGTGGGCACGGGCCTGGGCGCGCAAAGCGGCATTCTGATCAAAGGCGGCGAAGCCCTTGAAAAAATCCATAGGCTCTCCGTCGTCGTTTTTGACAAAACCGGCACGCTGACACGCGGCAAGCCGGAAGTGACCGATGTTATCGCCGCCGCAGGATTGGATAAACGGCAGGTGCTGACTGTGGCCGCCGCACTGGAAAAAACATCGGAGCATCCTTTGGCGCAATCCATTTTACTGATGGCACAATCTGAAAACATTACGATAGATCCAACGAGAAAATTTGAAGCACTGTCCGGGTTGGGCGCTAAAGCCGAAGTTGACGGCAAATCATGCCTGATCGGCAATCGTTTATTGATGAACGATCAAGGCGTTTTGGTTGGCCTATTGGATGGGGTAGCGGCCAAACTGGCCGGTGAGGGTAAAACCGTTGTTTATGTCGCAGTAGAGAAAAAAATAATTGGACTCATCGCGCTGGCCGATGTGCCAAAGGCTTCCGCGCGTCAGGCCGTGGAAAGCCTGAAGCGTAGGGGGTTGAAAGTGGCGATGGTGACCGGTGATAATGCCGGTACGGCAAAAAGCATTGCCGCTCAACTGGGAATCGAACGGGTCATGGCGGAGGTCTTGCCGGGAAGCAAAGCGGATGAAATAAGAAAACTGCAAGCTGAAGGCGAGGTCGTGGCCATGGTGGGTGACGGCATCAACGATGCCCCGGCGCTGGCAGCGGCCGACGTGGGCATTGCCATTGGCGCGGGAACCGATGTGGCGATTGAAGCTGCCGACATTACGCTGATCCGGGATGATCTGACGGGCGTGCCGGAGGCGATTGCACTGTCGGCTTCAACCATGCGGGTGATCAAGCAGAATCTGTTCTGGGCGTTTATATACAACATTATAGGCATTCCAATTGCCGCAGGTGCGCTCTATCCTTTTTTCGGCATTCTGCTCAATCCGGAGTTCGCCGCCGCCGCCATGGCTTTCAGTTCCGTTTCAGTCGTGAGTAATTCGCTGAGGCTGAAAAGAGTTTGGCGAAAGCGTAAGGCGTGAAGAGTAAGGTGTAGGGGCGGGGTCATCCCGCCCAATTCCGTTAGTTGGTTCATTATATCAAAAGCGCAGAGCATTCGCGCATCTCTTTGTTTTTATTGTGCCTTTTGTCTTCAGTCTTCAGCCTTAAACCTACTTTTCTATTTCAAACTTCGCTTTTTCCGCGCCGCAGACCGGGCAGTTCCAGGAATCGGGGATGTCTTCAAACCGGGTGCCGGGGGCGATGCCGCTGTCGGGGTCGCCTTTTTCGGGGTCATATACATAACCGCAGATGGTGCAGACATATCGTGCGGTGGCTGGTTTCGGTTTGGCGGCTGCCGTGTCCTGATCATATGTCGGCGCGGTTTTCGGGGATTTGCCGCCTTTGACGTTCTGATAATAGGCGTAAGTCATCGGTTTTCCTTCGCCTACCAGATCCGCCTCGACGACCTTGCCCAGAAAGATCGTATGCGTTCCACAATCGAGCTCACCTTCCACTTCGGTTTCAATAAAGCCTAGAGAATAATCCAGAAGTATGGGAACGCCGGTGACACCGGGCTTTGTTTTAGTATCTTTGAATTTGTCGATGTCGCGACCGCTTTTAAAACCAAACAGGCCGATGAAGGTCATTGGCGCGGCTTCCGATACGATGGAAACCGTAAATTTTCGGCTGCTCTTGATCAATTCATGGGTGTAATTTTCCTTATTGATGCAGATGGCCACCGTGGCGGGTTTGGAGGTGACCTGAATAATGGAATTAGCAATCTGGCCGTTGAATTTTCCGCCCTGACCAGATGTGACGATATATAGGCCGTAACTGATGTGATGAAGGGCTGCTCTGTTCATTTTTTCTTTCCCCTTTTCAGGATTAATTTTATGGGGCAATCTTATACCCGAATTTTATTTTCCGCGCCACGAAATTTCTTTAAGGATTTTTTCTTTTGACAAATTACAGTTTCTCTTATAGGGACTTCAAACACTAGATATTTTGACCTTTTATCTGATCGGACCGGGCATGTAAACGCTGGATTAAATACAAAGAAACTTTCCGGCGCCATACACGTCGTTGATCCAAAAGAAAGAGAATAAATCATGATGACTTATCAAGAGTTCATGCAGAAAAAATCCTTTAACTTTGAAGAGATTCTGGCTTTTGCCTATGGAACCCTCGTCTCGGACCCGCCGCCTTTTTTTGACGCTCGGTTGCCCGCGCCGCCGTTTCTCATGGTGGACCGCATAACATTGATGGAAAGTAAAGGGAATGCCGGGAAAATAATCGCCGAACAGGATATTCGTCTGGATGCCTGGTATTTTCAATGCCACATGCCGGGCGACCCGGTGCAACCTGGATGCCTGGGGGTGGACGCGATCTGGCAGTTGCTGGGTGTTTATTGCATCTGGCGCGGGGCGCTGGGTACAGGGCGGGCGCTGGGATGCGCCGATGTGTTTTTTAACGGTCAGATCCGCCCCTACAATAAATTGGTCCGGTTTGAGATCGACGTGCGGCGTTTTTCACGTTTGAAGGAATCGGGCGCGTCCGTGGTGATCGGCGATGGCCGGATTTATGTGGATGATGAACTCATTGCCACTGTGGGGCAGGCTCGTACCGGGGTTTTTAAGGATATTGTGTATCCCGATTATCCCAAGCGGTCGAAAAATTCCGTGGGCGGGATTATGCAGAGGTAAAGAAAAAATTTGTTTGGAACCAATAAAAAAATATTGAAAATCTTTCCCGATTGGGGCTATGATCGCCCGATTTTTTCAAATAACTTGCTTGGCTGGGACAGGTTTTGAACATTATTAAAAAAGCGGCCCTTTATATTGCCCGTAAGAAATATTGTAAATCGGCGATTATAGAACGCGCCGATCTGTCGGCCATTCGGGAAAAGCCGACGATGTCGATGATTGTCGGTCTCGGCTTGATCGCATTCAGCTATGCCATCGGTATTCCCACTGTCGTTGCGTTTGGTATCTTTGCGGCCTCAAAGGGAAAGCCGCTATTAGGTGCAATCGGTGGGGTTGTGATCTATGCGATCTCCACCATTATGTTTTTTGTCGGTATCTGGATGGGGGGAAAAAAATATTTCCTGGCGTTCTTAAGGTGGGCGGTTCGGGTGATATTGGAAAAAATTCTTGGCGAAGATATCCGGGTGCTTTCCGAACCCGGTTTAGACAAAAAAAGTTTGTAAAGTTGAGGTGTTTTAAACGCTGAATTCGGCAGTGCTCACATTCCCCGCGGCTTGCTGCGGGGAATGTGAGCGAATACTGAATAATATTGTTCCCTAAGAATCGAAGATTCTCCGCGGCTTGCCGTGGAGAGCTTCAATTAAACATAACGAGGTGGTCCATGAGTACAGGTGAAGAAATAATCAGTGAACTTAAAGTGAAAATTATTGCGACGCTGGGATTACTGGATGTAACTCCCGAAGATATTAAGGATGATGATCAGCTCGTGGGCGGCGATACGGGCATTGATTCCATCGATGTGCTGGAACTGGTCATGATGATTGAAAAGGATTACGGTGTCAAAATCGAGAGCAAGGAGCTGGGTGCCAAAGTATTTGCCTCCGTTCGCACTCTGGCGACTTACATTTTGCAAGCAAAGAAGCCCAAGGCTTAATATTTGCGTAAGCCCAATACCGTTATCATTTTACGATTAACAAGAGCATGATGGTTTCATGAAGAAAGTATTGCTGATTTCCGCCAATATGATGAAAAAGCCCTATCCGGTCTATCCGCTGGGGCTTGATTATGTAGCGGGCGCTTTGAATTCCGGCTATGAAACAAAAATTTTGGACATGAATGAGTTTCCGTCCCTCGAAATGCTGGGGGAACAAGTCCGCGAGTACGCCCCGGATTATATTGGCCTTTCGATACGCAATATTGATAATACGGACACCGTCAACAGCCGGGGCTTTCTATCCGACTATCAGGATCTGGTAGGCCAACTTCGGCAAAATTCACAGGCGACACTCATTCTGGGCGGGAGCGGCTACACTATTTTCCCTGTGGAATTTATCTGCGCACTCGATGCGGATTACGGCATCGCCGGAGAAGGGGAGAGGTTTCCCGCGCTCCTTCGCGCGCTGGAAAGTAAAACCGATGTCACGGCCATTCCGGGTGTTGTTACGAGGCAGACTGCAACTGTTCCTTACCGGGCATGGGATGGCGAGATGCATCGGGCGTTTGATCCGAATGCCACGCACACGAATTATTATCTGTCCTACGGCGGGATGCTCAATTTACAGACCAAAAGAGGCTGCCCGTTTCGGTGCAGCTACTGCACCTACCCCCACATTGAAGGCGGCAAGATGCGGTTTTTCAAGCCGGAAGAAGTTGCGAGGCAGGCTCGCCAGTTACAGGAAGCCGGCGCTAAATATATTTTCATGACCGATTCCGCTTTCAATGCCGGCTACGAGCATAGTCTGCAAGTGGCCCAGGCTTTTATGGAAGCTGGGATTTCCATACCCTGGGGAGGGTTTTTCGCTCCCACCATTCCGCCTGCCGACTATTATCAAAAGCTGGCTGACGCCGGTCTGACTCATGTGGAATTCGGCACAGAGTCGATGTGCGACACCATGCTTGGCAACCTGCAAAAACCGTTTGTTACTGCCGATGTTTTTCAGGCTCATCAAAAAGTTTTGGAGGCCGGTTTGTATATCGCCCATTATTTTCTGCTGGGCGGTCCGGGTGAAAACGAAGAAACTCTGCGGGAGACGTTAAGCGGTGTCGATCAGCTCGAGAAGGCGGTTTTTTTCTTTTTCTGCGGCATCCGCATCTACCCGCATACGGCTTTATATGACACCGCCGTACGTGAAGGCCAGATCAGCCTCTCGCAGAATCTTCTCGATCCGGTTTTTTACCGATCTCCTTTCATTTCCGATGTGGAAATTATGAAAAGAGTTGAGGCGCACGGCGGCGGCCGTTTGAATTGGCTCGTTGGCGCGGGTGAAAGTAAGGCAACCCGGATATTACCCAGACTCTATGACCGGGGATACACAGGGCCATTGTGGGAACATCTGATTTCATGAAAAAGAAGTTGTGGAACAGAAGCCGGGCCGAGATCGCAGGTATTCTTTTTCTGCTTGCGGCTATCGCGGCTTATTTTATCCATCCCCTGTTTACAATCGTCCTTTTGTTATTCTATATCGTCTTATGCGTGGTTGCCTGTTTTTTTCCGCAGATAAATTTTCTGGGGCAGGTGGTCAGCCGGGGCAGATCAGGAAAAAATTACGTGGCTGTCACTTTTGACGATGGGCCATCAGAGCCGATAACCAGGCAAATTCTTGATCTGTTGGACAAATATCATGTTCAAGCAACCTTCTTTGTTACCGGTGTGGCGGCTTTGCGTCATCCAGAGATTATTTCTGATATAGTGGACCGGGGTCACAGTATCGGCAATCATTCATACAGCCATAATCCGTTCGTCATGACGAAGCCTTACCAAACGCTTCACCGTGAAGTCTGTCAGGCGCAGAGCGTTTTGCTAAGAATGGGTATTCAAGCGCTGGCTTTCCGTCCGCCTGTCGGCATTATTAATCCCAAGCTTCCTCCCCTTCTTGAAGCGCTGGGGCTTTTTTGCGTAACATTCAATTGTCGAGCCCTGGATGCCGGAAACCGCCGCGTAAAAAATATTGCCGCCCGCATTTTGAAAAATATAAAAGCCGACGCTATCATTCTGCTGCATGATGTGTCCGCCCGTCCAATCGAAGATAATGGAATTTTATTGCAAGAAATAGAAAAAATTCTTATGGAGATAATGAATAAAGGAATGCAGATTGTGCCGCTGGCCAAACTTATCGGGCGGGACGTTATGGTATGCGTCCCGCGCCAATGAAGCAGCATTTCTTTAGTAATAAAAATTAATTATTAATCAATGAAAAATATTTTGATTGAAAAAACAAACGATGATATACATCTATAGATCTTAGCTCAAAATGAATAGGAAGTTAATTGAAGAGGGGATCTGTTTTATGGATTCGTGGCAATTGCTCAAGGAAATCAAAACAATTGAGCCTAATTCCCTGATGGCGACAGTTCATGTGCCAGAAAATTCGAAATGGTTTGAAGGTCATTTTCCAGGTGAACCGATTTTGCCGGGAATCGCTTTGGTGAATGTGGTTTATCAGGCCATAAAACTGGATGCTCAAATCAAAGAGGATGAAGTTGCGCTATGCTCACTCAAAAGAGTAAAATTTACAGGCCCGGTCAGACCGGGAGAAAAATTGATGGTAAACATAACGAGTGAGCATGTTAATCAGGAAATATTTTATACGTTTAAAATCGCCGTCAAAGAAAATGTCGTTAGCAGCGGCCTGGTTGTTGTTGCAAGAGTGAAACAGGATAAAAAATTTTAAAGGAGGCAGGGAATGCCTGAACGCATAGCAACAGAAGGCATTATACGGCATGTGGCCGAAATTATTATTGGTGAGCTCAAGCTGGAAGATGTTACTCCGGATACGTTCAACCCGGATATGGATCTGGTGGATGAACTGGGCATCGACAGCATGGATCTTGCGACCATTGCCCTGGTTTTACAGGACGAATACAAAATTGTCATCGACGAAGATGATTATCCAAAGCTGAAAACCGTGCGTTTCATTTGTGAGTATATTGAAGAGAAACTTGCGGCAAAGCGTTAATGAGCGGGTATAAAGGATATTAATGACCATCAACAGGAAGGCATCCGCAGAATCAGACAAGCCGACATTTTCCGACCTATTAGCAAATCCCGAAGTAAAGGCGCGCTGGGAAAAAGTGCGGAAATATTTTTTCTTGCGTGAATCAACGTACGATATGAGTAACCGCTGCAATATCCGGTGCGACGGCTGCTATTATTACGAAGGGGATAAGCAGTTTGCTGTGGAGAATCTTTCCCCCGAAGACTGGCGCGCCTTGATGCGGGCGGAGAAGGCGCGTGGCATTACATATGTCGTTCTGGCCGGCGCAGAGCCGTCGCTCGTGCCGGAATTACTCGAGGTGTGTTATTCCGAAATGCCGCTGGGGAGCATCGCGACCAATGGGTTAAAAAAAATACCCGAATCCGTCGGGTATAAAATTCATATCTCTGCCTGGGGAAATGATGAAACCAGTCTCAAAACAAGAAAAGCAAAAAATCTTTTAAAAAAACAGATTGAAAATTATCAAAATGACGCACGGGCGGTCTTTGTCTATACATTCACGCGGGAAAATATCGACGAGGTGAACGAAGTGGCCGCCGAACTGTTCGCTCATGGCTGCAAGATGACGTTTAATGTGTTTTCCTCTCCGGTTGGTTATGAGGGCCCTTTGCGCCATGATGACGAGTCGCTGCTGCGCACCCGGAAGGTGATGATTGCGCTTTTGAACCAATACCCTCAAAATATTCTTTTCTCCGTTTATAATGCTGTGGCGCATACAAGCGGGAAAGGGCTGCACGATCTCTACAGTTGTTCCTACCCCCGCTGCAATCCCTCGCAGGACATCGGTCTAGGAAGGTCTTTTCGGCAATATCGCACAAACCTGAATTGGGATCGGTCTGTTGCCTGCTGCGTACCGGATACCGATTGTCCGGATTGCCGTCATTATGCCGCCGGCTCCGCGGTGGTCACGGCGCGCCTGTACCGTCACGTGAAAAGTCTTGAAGCCTTTAAATCCTGGCTCGATTATGTCGATACCTATTTGGCGGTTTGGGTGATGGGATATGAAAAGGGAGAAAATCTTTGCGGCGACGAGATCGAGCCGCCGGCGGTCGCCGTTCGTTGAAAGAAACTTGCGGCGACGATGGATGGCATCAATGAGGTTAGAATAAATGAATACAATCAGTTCTCTGCTGAATGCAGACTGGCATGAGCGCTATCGGCGGATTGCCAATCTCAATATCCGCAGTTCCATATATGATTTGACCAACCGCTGCAATCTGCGCTGTAAGGGCTGTTTCTTTTTTTCTTCCGGTGAACATATCGTGACGGAAGAGATGGATATTAAAAAGTGGGAACATTTTATCGATAAGGAAAAAACCCGCGGGGTTAATCTGGCGATTCTGATCGGCGGCGAGCCGACGTTGTGCATGGATCGCCTGGAGGCTTTCTACAAGCGGCTGCCCACTTACTGCGCGACTAACGGTCTGATTAAAGTGTCTCGGGATAAATTCCCCGATATGATGGTGGGCATTTCCCTGTGGGGCGGCGGCGAAGACGAAAAAGTCCTGAGAGGGCAAGACACCTTTGCCGTCTCCAGCAAAAATTACGAAGGCGACCCTTACACCTACTATCTTTATACCGTCACGCCCAGACAAGTGGGGAAAATCGAGCCGGTTATTAAGCGCATTGTTGATGTCGGTTTGAAAGTGCATCTTCAACTTCTTTCCAACGACGAGAGCGTGGATGGATTTTACTGGCGGCAGGGCGAACTCGATGACCTGCGCTTTGAGATGGATGAGATGCTGGATCATTATCCGCAAACCGTCATTTCCAGCAAATATTATCATGAAGTGATCACCACCGGGATGATGTTGGGGCGGCGATTTGGCTGGCAGGAATGCCCGTCTGTCACTGAATCACTGGATACCCGAAAACCACCGGTTCGCCGGCTGATTCATTTTTACCGCTGGGCTGCCGACTTAAAGACGGTCCACCGCTGTTGCACATCTGCCACACGTGACTGTTCCACTTGCAAAGACGGTGCGGCACACATGAGCTGGATCATGGTCAACAAACGCGAACACATGAATACCACACGGGATATGCAAAACTGGGTTGAAGTTTATGAAATGTTTGCCAAACTCTATCGTTTGATACCGTGGTGATAAGACGTGAAGCGTTATTCGTGAAGCGTGAATCGTTATTCGAGACTTCCTTTTCTTCTGAAAAATCATCAAAATTATAATTGATATTTTTGAAAAGCTCTTGCATGATGACTGGTCATAAAAGGGATAGGCTTGTTACTCGGCGTATTTATTGTTGAAAGGGATTAATGTTGTGTCCGGAAAAACAGTCATATTAGGCTATGATGCCGTTTCTTCTTTAGGGACGGATTTGGAAACACAGTGGCAACGAGCCGTCCGGGGTGAATGCGGCATCGGGCCGTTGACCCGGTTTCCGCTCACCGCTGATTTCCCCGTGCGCGTGGCTGGTCAGGTTAATGACGTGGATATCAAACCTTATCCGTTTTTACAACCGCGGGAAATGGCGCACTGGACATCACCTATTTTTAAATATGCGCTTCTGGTGGTTCACCGAGCAATGAAACGCAGCGGCATTGACATAACGCCCGCTATCGCGCCGCGCGTGGCCATTACGTTCAGTTCTGCCGTCGGCGGACTGGATGCAATTTTGAAAGCGGATCGCCAGATCATTGCTGAAAATAAAATGCCGCATCCCTTTGCCAACCCCAATTCCTGCATCAACATGGTGGGCGGCAAGGTTTCCATACTGACCGGCGCGACCGGTCCCATCAGCGCCACTATCACCGCCTGTGCCACCGGCGTGACGTCCATGATTATCGGCGATATGATGCTCAAACAGAATTTGGCGGATGTGGTGATTGCCGGCGCGGTCGATTTTCCTTTGGTCGAACCTATTTTGGCCGGTTTTACCACCATGAACGGCGCATATCGTCCGAAAGAAGGGCAGGACGCAGAAGCGCCGGAAAAACTCAGTCGGCCTTTTTCCATAAACCGCAGAGGTTTTGTGGTTTCCGAAGGGGCCGGTTGCATTATTATCGCAAAGGAAGAATTTGCGCGGACGCATGGACTTGCAGTAAAATTTGAACTGACGGGTTCAGCCATGACATCGGATGCCAGCCATTTTGTGGCGCCGAATCTGTCGACCGTGCAAAGATGCATCGAACTGGCGATGGCTGCTGCCTGCTTGCAGCCGCAGGATATTGATGCCGTCAACGCGCACGCGACATCGACCAAAATCGGGGATAAAGTGGAGGCGGATGCGCTTTGCAATGTCTTCGGCAAAAAGGTTCCACCAGCGTCGGCCAATAAATCACAATTGGGGCACGCCATGGGCGCGTCATCCGCTGTTGAGACCATTCTGGCCATGGAGGGGATGCGTAAAGACACCCTGCTTCCGACGATCAATTATGTTGATGATCCAGCAATTCAGATCGATTGTGTTCCTGAAGGCGCCCGGATATTGGAACAGGAATTTGTATTGAAAAATGCTTTTGGCTTCGGCGGTTGTAATTCTTGTTTAATCTTGCGCCGAATCGCTTAGAGGCCGTTGAGAAATAACCGTTACAATTCTATCCATTACGTTACGGCCCCTTATGCCGGTTATGATATTAAAATTTTACAGTTATTATTGAACGACGGCTTAATAGACATAAGGTAAATTATGAAACCTCCGAAAAATCGCAGAGTATTTGTTGTCGGGTACGGCATGGCAACCCCGCTGGGAAGCACATTCGAAAAGACCTGGCAACGCGCTGTCAAAGGCGAATCGGGTTTTCGCAAGGTCACACGCTGCAAGGTGGAATCAGCCTGTGATATCGTCGGCGAGATACCGGATTGGTTTCCCATGGAGTTGGATTTTACCGACGCCAAAGAGGTGTATAACTGGAACGCGGCTTTTGTGATTTTAACGATGGCAGTCTGCAAAGAAGCCCTTGCTAACGCGGGCATAACGATGGATGATCGGATTTCGCCAAGAATGGCTTGCCTGATCGGGTCGGCGCTCAATGGATCGGATGCTTATCGTGTGGCCATGCACGATCTGGAGCACCGCGGGCCGCTGCGCGTAAGTCCCTATCTTCTGCCGAATTTGTGCGCCAATCTGCCGTCCGGCAAAGCGGGCATGCTTTTGAAATTTACCGGTCCTATCTTTTCACCGCAGGGCGCTTGCGCGTCCGGCAATCACGCCATAGGGATTGGATCAAGAATGATCCGTGACGGAGATTGCGATTTTGTTCTGGCCGGCGGGGCGGATGCGCCGATTCTGCCGGAGTTGATTCACGGCTTTGCCAATATGAATGCCACGATTAAAGTGCACCCCGATGACCGCGCCGCAAGCGATTACAAGCAGGCCTCGCGACCTTTCAGCATTGACCGCAAGGGCTTTGTCCTTTCGGAGGGAGCAGGGGTTGTTGTTCTGGCAGCCCAAGAAGTCATGAAAGCTCACGGTCTGACGCCGAAAGCCGAGGTGTTGGGTGTGGGATGGACATCCGATGCCCATCATTATACCAGTCCTAATCCGGTGACGATTATCCGGGCCTTGCGGGAAACCATTGAAGATGCCGAATTGCAACCGGAAGATATTCAATATGTCAATGCCCATGGTACGTCCACGCCCAAAGGCGACAAGACGGAAGTCAAGTGCCTGCGGGAAGTGTTCGGCAAGGGAATAGAAAAACTTCCGGTATCGTCCAACAAATCGCAACTCGGCCATACCCTGGGGGCAACCGCTGCCATCGAAGCAGCTTTGACGATTGAAGGGATGAGGCAGGGTATTATTCTGCCGACTATCAATCATTTGCCTGATCCGGAACTTGCCGATATTGATGTCGTGCCGAATGTCGCCCGCAAACAAAAATATGAAATCGCGCTGTCCAATGCGTTTGGATTCGGTGGTACCAATTGCTGCGTGATTTTCCGAGGTGTATGAGATGAAGCCCAAACCCTTTGTAACGGAGATATACAAGAATAATGAGAAGTACGTTCGCGATCAGACCACGGGGCTGATCTGGCATCGAACAAATTACCGCACGTTATATGCCGATACCGACCGTTCGCAAGTCGTCTATCATTCCAACTATCTGCGCTATTTTGAATTTGGGCGCACATCGCTTATGCGCGATGTGGCCTATTCCTACAAGGAAATAGAAGAAAGCGGCTATGTCTACCCCATCATTGATCTGGGCATTACTTTTTATCAGTCGCTTTATTATGACGATGTCATGTATATCCACACGCGACCGGTGAATCTCGAGCGTGTGCGCTTGCAGTTTGACTATGTCGTCACGCACGCGGAAAAGGGGTACATTGTCTGTACCGGATATACGAAACACTGCGCGGCAAACTCGGATGGCAAGCCGGTGGCCGTCGATCCCAAAACGGTTCATTTATGGCAAACCTTTCCCGACAAAATATGAAAAATCGCTTTCCCTTCACCATCGAGATCAGGCCGTATTTGCGTGATCATTATTTTGAAGGGCAGGTCATCTTCCCCGCTGTGGAGGCCTTAATTGTTCTGGCTCAGGCCGTCAGAAGCCATCACCCGCAGGCAAACCTCCAAATTCTTACCGAAGCACACTTTCCCCGGATGCTAGCCATCGATCCGGCCTCGAATCGACTTGAGGCGCAAATCGAAATAGAGGCCTCGGAGGGCGGCATCAGCGCTTCGTTTCTGACCTCGGTAAAAATAAATAACGGCGCAATGAGCCGAACCTTGGAACATGCGCGCGTAACATTCTCCCAAAATATGGTTTTGCCTCAGCCGATATTATCCTATCGTAACGCCCAAAGAATGGCGGGTGAATGCATTCATGTTTCAGCCGGCTCGATTTATCACGAGCTGATTCCTTTCGGCGCGGCCTATCAAAACATCTTCTGCGACTTGTCGGTTTCAGCCCAAGGCGCGCTGGCGGATATATCAGGGGGCAGCGGCGATGCCGATGACCAACTGTTGGGATCGCCTTTTGTGCTGGATGCGACGATGCACGCGGCCTGTGTCTGGGGACAGCGATTTACCGATATCGTTCCTTTCCCGGTCGGCTTTGACCGCAGGGTCATTTATAGCTCCACAAAAAAAGGTGGGTCTTACCTGGCCCGGATTGCGCCCATAGATGTGAGCCGCGAGCCATTCATTTTTGATGCGTGGATTTTTGATCAAAAGGGTATCATGTGTGAAAGCATCAGCGGCCTGCGCATGCGCGACATTACCAAGG
>JANYAF010000024.1 GCA_025355175.1 Deltaproteobacteria bacterium
GATCTGGATCAACTGCCCTTTCCCGATTACGAAGGTCTCCGGGGATTCCCCCGGCGGTACAACCTTCCCCTCTTCAGCTACATCGGCACGCCCGGCGCTACCATGACGACGAGCCGCGGCTGTCCGTACCAGTGCTCCTACTGCGACCGTTCGGTTTTTCAGCGCTCCTTCCGGTACAACAGCCCCGCCTACATCTATGAGCATATGGGGCATCTGCGGAGGCGCTTCGGGGTCCGGCACATCAACATCTACGATGATCTCTTTACCCTCAACCGGGGCCGGATTACCGAGCTGTGCGAGCTGCTGATTGCAAAACCCCTGGGAATCAGGTTCAACTGCGCCGTCCGCGTCGGCCATGCGGACGACGGCCTCCTGAAAATGCTCCGGAAAGCAGGCTGCCTGATGGTCTCCGTGGGCATCGAATCTGCCGATCCGGCCCTTCTGGAACGCCACAAATCCGGGGTGGGCCTGGAAGATGTTCAGGATACGGTGGCCCGGATCAAGGCCTGCAGCCTGCGGGTAAAGGGACTCTTTATGATGGGGCTTCCCGGCGAGACGGAGGAATCGATCGGCAAAACAAGCGATTTTATCATGTCTCTGGGACTTGACGATATGAACATGTCCAAGTTTACGCCCTTTCCCGGAGCGCCCATCTGGTCAAGCATGAACGATGAGGGTGTATTTCACGAAGACTGGCGGCTTATGAACTGCCTCAACTTCGTTTTCGTACCCAAGGGCATCGAATCCAGGGAGCGGCTGGACTATCTCTATAACCGGCATGTGAAGCGCTTCTACTCCGATCCAGTGTGGCGACGGACATTCGGCAGACGGATCTGGCAGCACCGCTGGAGCCTCCTGCACCTGCTCAGGCATCTACCCGCTTTCCTGGGAGCGAAAAAGGCATTCGAACCGGATACCAAGAAAAAGGCCCTTTGAATATCTTTGCAACAATCCCGTCATTCTACGGTGCAGAATAATTTTCTGATCATACTGGCCCGTAACAAGCAGCAGAGGAGCATTCTGGAGGATTTCAGCATGGAGATGAAGTCAGAGCACGCGGATGCCCCTTGTCAGCTAAAGATGTTTTTGCAGTTCTTCTTCGGAAATATCCGCGTCTCTCAAGATGGACTTCAACGTCCAGCGGTCTATTTCCTTGTGATCGGGAATGATGGAAACATTGCCGGTGTCATCGTTTTTCATCTTGATGTGGCTTCCTTTTTGACTTACCTTGCGATATCCCATTTTTTCGAAGGTCTTCACCAGGTCGCGGCCGGATAGCCGCGGCGGTTTAGGACTCATAAGGCAAGCTCACAGACTTTGTATCGTCCGCCATGGAGACGGGTGTCCTCGGGTTCGGATTCAAGATAAAGCTCAATCGCTTCTTTGAGGTTGTTCATGGCTTCTTCCTCAGTGCGGCCTTGTGTCACGCATCCCTTCAGTGCTGGGCAATGAGCGACGATATAGCCATCCATTCCTTTTTCCAAGACGATTTTAAGTTTCATGATGATCTCCTTTGCTGGGAAGGAAAATACCAGAGCAGTGTGGCAAAATCAATCGTTAAAAGCGCACCCGTTTCTTCAGCGCTGTGGCCCCATGTCTTTCTATTTAATAGGGCACTTCATTCACAATGGGGTGATAGAGAAAGAGATTGTTGCGGATAAAATTGATTCTCTTGTCCGCATCCTCGAGAGAATTACAGACATAGGTCGTCACCAGCTTTCCCTCCCTTGCAAACTGGATGTGTTCTTTTCCTGCGTAGCAGAAATTGCTTTTATGATATTTCGAATTCGTCGGGGTCACTTCCGGTATGACCGCGATAAGGGCCTTTGGGTCGGACCAGGGGCCCTCCAGTTTCTCCGCCGAGCGATACAGCAACCGATTCCCCTTGTTAAGTATAGACAGATAAACGGCAATCCACCGTTTCCGGCTTTCGTGATATCGGACGCTGAGCTCTGAAACGCCGGCATCCAGAACGATTTTGGCCTTCCCCGGATCCAATCCCTTTCGCCACGTATCATCCTTTGCATAATACTCCATGGCCCCCGCCGGATCGTGGAGCCGATCCGTCGGAATACGGACCAGAATGTTTCCCAGGACCCCCGGCGTCTGCTCGGAAGGAACGCAGAAGGGATAGAAATACACCTCCTTGCCGGAGACAACGGAGGTCGTAGCCAATGCGGCAACACCGGGGGGAATGGCCGCCGACCAGTCCAGATATTCCACGGACCAGTCATGAGGATCTTTGCCGAGATAATTCCGGATCACCGCGATTTTGTACCCGGTGATCTTGAATTTGAAAGGCCCTTCCATCTCCGGCGCCGGCTCAATGACCACCAGGGGTATGTAGAGCCGGTCGTGAACCTTGAATGGATCTTGAGGCCACACCCATTGCTTGTCGCCAAAAGAGGAGATAAATCGGCCCTCTTTTTTTTCCAGGAAGTAACGGATGTTGAACCGTCCCTCTTTGCTGCAGGTTGAGATCGCCAAAGTCGTCCCCAGGACGAGATCCATGTCCACCCTGTTTTTCTTGCCCTCGCGATTGGAGACAAAGGTGTCTCCAAAGAGCCAGAGCGTCCGTCCGTCATCCAGCAAAATGGAGTAGGCGCCATCGCCTCCATACCAGCCATCCTTATCGGGAAAGACTGGCAGGCACTGCCCTTTGGGAACGTCAGCGTTATATTTTTCAGATAGAAAAGTCGAGCACGAAAAAAGAGAAATGCTCAAAAGTAATAAAATAATAAATACTGATTTTTTCATCATTACACCAAGTGATCAATAAGAATCTTTATACCGATTGCAATTAAAACGACTCCGCCGAATATTTCGACTTTTTTACCAAATATTTTTGCCAGAACTTTGCCAAAGATCATGCCGACTGTCGTCATGACAAAACAGACAATACCGATAATTACCGCCGGAAGCAAAATTGGATTTTTGAGGACGGAAAAACTGAATCCAACAGCCAGCGCGTCAATGCTGGTGGCAATGGAAAGAAGAAGCAGCGGCCAGCCGCGCGTTTGATCGGCTTTCTCTTCATCGCCTTCTTTTTCGAATCCTTCCATGATCATTTTTCCGCCGACCAAAGCCAACAGCGCAAAAGCAATCCAGTGATCAAATGACGCTATGATTTCCACAACCGTCAGACCAGCCAGCCAGCCGATCATGGGCATGATAAACTGAAAAATACCAAAAGCCGCCGCCAGCCTCAACACCGGAGCCCACGATTTTTTATCATTTGAGGCGCCGATGCCGATCGCCACGGAAAAAGCATCAACACCAAGTCCTACAGCCAGAATAAAAATTGTTATCAAATTCATATTATATAATCACTCATTCTT
>JANYAF010000177.1 GCA_025355175.1 Deltaproteobacteria bacterium
CGGATCACGTAATTGATCTGGGCCCCGAAGGCGGCCCGGGCGGCGGACGGATTATCGCGTCAGGCACGGTTGCGGACGTGGCGCGAAATGAACAATCTTCTACCGGCCTGTTTTTAAGAAAAATTCTTATTGATCAGAAAAACCGGACACCCGGCAAACAGGCGGCGGGATAATCCGGCCAGTGTCCTGTCAACGATACGCTGTCAAATGACATTTTTTAATTGACGAGACACTAGGCGAGACTTTTGCGTAACAACATAAAACCAACAATTTTGTCATTCCGTCGAAAGACGGAATCCAGTATTATTAAGTACTTCCTAGATTCCGGGTCAAGCCCGGAATGACGCAAATAGAGGTTGTGCAAAGCTCTCACGACTTGATTGCGATCATCATCATTTTGTTTATTTCCGCTTTTTTTCTTTTGTATATTCTGTTATCCTCCATCACATCACATCGGGCTTCGTGACGATAGACAGGTTAGACGTATAAACTATTGATTGCTTTTATGGACTTAAACTTATGAATCCATTTCCATTATCACCATTAAAATACCGGCATTCGATCCTGCTGATTGATGACGAGGCAGCTATTCTGGACATCATGACCATGATGCTGGCGGATGAAGGGTATGATTTGCACACGGCCGGTTCCGCCGCAGAAGGGCTTAAAATATTAAAAGAATCGCCGAACTTTTCCCTGATTATCTCCGATCACATGATGCCGGGCATGACCGGCGTGCAATTCTTTGCGCAGGCCCGGGAAATCTGCCCTGCCGCGCTGCGCGTCCTTTTGACCGGTTATACCGACATGGATGCAATGATCGACGCAATCAACAGCGGCGGCATTCATCTGTATCTTACCAAGCCGTGGCAGAGAGATGAGTTGCTCTATTCGATCAACCAGATGCTGTCCAAAGCGGAACTGATTATCGAGAACCGGCGTCTGGATGAATTGGTCAAAAAACAAAATGAGGAATTGCTCGAACTCAACAAAAATCTGGAAGAAAAAGTGCGGATCAAAACACGCCATCTGGATCAACGGGCCGATGAACTCAAAACCAGTTATGAAAAGACCCGGCTTATTTTGAGTGGAACCGTGCTGGCCATGTCCAAAATCGTGGAAAGCCGCGATCCTTACACGGCAGGCCATGAACAACAGGTATCAGAAATCGCCGGCCTCATCGCGCAAAAAATGTCTCTTTCTGACGACCAGGTGGAGGCCATCCGGATTGCCGGATCGCTTCATGATATCGGCAAAATCGGCGTTCCAGCAGAGATTCTGACCAAACCGGGACGATTAAGCTGGCTGGAAATGGAGATGATCAAGACCCACACGCAGAATGCTTATGATATTCTCAAGACAATCGAGTTTCCCTATCCGATTGCGCAGATTATTTTACAGCATCACGAAAGGATGGACGGGTCCGGTTATCCGCAGGGACTTAAAGGTGAGGATATCCTTCTGGCGGCGCGGATTATCGCCGTGGCGGATGTTCTGGAAGCCATGTCCGCGCATCGGCCTTACCGTCCCGCGCTGGGCATGGAAGCCGCCATGGATGAAATCGTCAAAAACCGCGGCGCCATTTATGATCAAAACGTCGTCGATGCCTGCCTCGATATTTATCAAGCCGAAAATAAAAATGGTTTTCTGCGCCTTTAGCCCTGAATCCTTGGCAAAGACCAGCATGAGCGATCCCCTCCGCGCCACCTAAAGAGAGCTTTGCACAACCCCTCTACTCGTCATACCGGCGAATAACCTGAAGGTCACGCGAGGTTCGGACTACATTGGATTGTTATCCTATCGCCTATAGCCCCTGGCTCATCGCCCGTTTTTCATAAAAAAATCCCCGGAAGGTTGCCCTTCCGGGGATGCACTAACTTTGGAACAACACGTTGCGGACTCTTAGAAGGTCAGGGTCAGCTTGTTGATCAGCAGATAATCATTGTTAAGAGCGTTGGTATCCGTAACGCCCCTGTAATATTTACCGGTGAACAGATAACCGGCGCCCAGCATATAGGACAGGTTATTGGTGATTTTGTAGGTTGCGGTTAAATCCACTTCGTAACCGTAGTCATTGTAAAGCCATGCCGCTGAAGGCTTCTTGTCGGCGCTCGCATAAGAAACCGCCAGGCCGATATCCAACTTGTCGGTAGGTTTCACACCGCCGCGAACCTGACCGAACCAGGCGTTGGTCACCTGGTTACCAGTAGATGAACCATCATAACCATTCACCACACCACCCCAGTAGGCCTGATCATTGTTAAACAGGATCAAACAGGGCTTCCAGTCCGTACCGCCGCCAGCGCCTTGTGATGCATTTGACCCGGGATCATTTCCGGAAACATAAGCAACGGAGCCGCCGGCATAGAACATACCGAAGTTAGCTGTGGCATCAACCCACCCGTATAGCATATTAAGTCTTGTATCGGCCAAACTACCGTAAGTCGTGCCTTCGAATTTTGCAGCTTGTCCAAAAATGTGATACACCTGAGCCTGCACAAATACAGGACCGAGTGTCGCTTTAACGAAAGGCGTTACTATGTACATATTCGTGGTGTAACCGTCGTCACCACCCAGAGCCGCCCTGTTAGTTGCGGTGCGGACGTACTTAGCCAGAAAACCGACCGTACCGGTTTTCCATGCATAATTAATGAAACCGGTGTAGAAGTTACTATCCCTGTCGGCAGCGGTGGCAGCAAGCTGTGACGTGTAGCTCATCTCGGCAATGGCGGGGGTATTTTTACCCATCATAACGGCGAACGTGAAGCCTTTGAATGGCAACAGATACATAATTCTAGGGGTCGGGTTCGGATTGTCACCGAATACGGTGCCATACTGTCCATCGATCTGGTAACCGACCTGGAAAATACCGATCGGTGAAACGTACTGGACATAGGCCAGATCAAAAGCGATGTTTTCATTTTCAGCTCTGGTGCCGGCGGAGAACTGATCAGTAGTGGTTCCGGGGGCTGATCTCGCGGCGCCCCATACTCTTTTCATGATGTCGGCGCGGAGAACCAGCTTCAGGCCCGGAGAAACGATAAAGTCCGTGTTCACGCGCAGTCTCTGGTAATAGAAAGCTGTGCTGCCTGCAACGCTTGCCGTGTCTTTTTGAAAGTTTATTTTATCCAGGTACTGACCTGCCGCATAATACTCGCCGCTGAATTTTACATCAACGGCCATCGCTGACGTGCTGAAGGCTACGATCAACCCCAGTGACAGCAAAACTAACCAAAATCTCTTCATTTTTTTTCCTCCTGAAAATTAAATAGAGTCAAAAATCTTCCGCCTTTTTCTCGAAACGGGCATTTCTTGAAAAAGGCCACCTAACCTCTTGCGCATATTTTACGTCTAAATGTCTATCCGCAAAATACACGTCGCGAACCTATCATCGGTCCATCAGACTTGTCAATATTTTTTTTCCGACGGCCCGGGCACGTTTCGTTTGTTCCATTGATTTAGCAACTTCAATGCCATAGTTAAAAGCCACATCCAAAAGATCAAAATAATGTGGATTCCCCTTTCATCAGACACCATACAATGGCTTGCGGCAATGCGCTTTATTTTATGTTTCTATTTGAAATAATTGAGTATATAAGTATAAAGCCCCTGCGATTCCAACCATCTGTCCTTCATCCGATATGTGTCTATTTTTACCACAAACATGGCGCCGGCCGTCACCATTCGGCGCCTCAAGACACCTCCAAAACGCATTTGCGTGTTGTTTTTAACACACCTTTGAAGAAAAGAAACAGCAGGCTGCTTCGTATCTCGTATCTCGTGAAGCGTGAAGCGTATTTCGTGAAGCGTGAAGCGTGAAGCGTGAAGAGGGACAGTTGTATGCCCGCTTCACGAACTCCGAGATACGCTTCACGAAATACGCTTCACGCTTCACGAGATACGAGATACGAAGCACCCTGCGGCTGC
>JANYAF010000074.1 GCA_025355175.1 Deltaproteobacteria bacterium
ACCAGTCTGGCTCCCCACTATTTAAAGTTCGACAAAGCCGCCATTTACCTCTTCGATGACGCGCTCCAATCTTTTGTTTATGCAGGCGGCTATGGAATAGGTCTGACGGCTGAATGGATTCTGTCATCAAGAGTCATAACAAAAGACGATTTTCCTGACCTGGACAGTCTCGCCAAAGGCGAAACGGTTATCATAGATAATCCCGCCACTACGAGCCAAATGGATGGAAAGCTTATGGATGTGGTCTCGAGCGGCTGCATGGTGGTTGTGCCCATCTTCTCCCGGGGAAAATTATAAATGGAACGGAACGCCCGTTTAGGGACGTCCCGTTTTTTATCTTTGTCAGAAGTCGTCATTGCCGGGTTGCGTTTTGTTGTTCAGGAAGATATCTGCGTTATTGTCGATGAGTCTTTTTGCAGCTACCCGCATGACATCGAGGAGGAAGTATTCGAGATGGACTACGATTTCCTCCATTTTGTGATCATATATTTCATCGTCATAGAGATTCATGTTGTTCTCCTATGTGTTATCTTCAGAAGATTTCCGTGGAAGCCAGGCGGACATGATGCGCCGAGACGGTCGGGGCTTGGTCATGAGCGGCAGCGATGAGAGCGCCTCGGGCCAGATGGTTGGCTTTTCTGAACAGGCCGCCGGAACCCTGGTGTATGGCCGTGATAGCCGTTTCATCGAAGATGGCGGTTTTCACGCCGGCGATGGCCAGGTGATGTTTGAGGTAATCTCCCATCCCCTGGCGGTTGACGCCTTCCAGATGGCTTCTGGCGACGATGCGCGATGCCAGGGGCAGGGAGGTTCGGTACATGAGTTTATCGATAAGGTTAGCCTGCCCTGCCAGGATAAGGGGAAGCCAGGGCTTGGAATCCTGTTCGAACTGGCAGAGGACTTCCGGGGGACTTCCGGGAACACAACACTTATATCCTTTGAAATTCACCACCCTCGGCACCATAGATAATCCTGTTGATAACATCATGATCCGCGGCCTCCTTTTCGGGACGGACTATGAAGTTGGTAAATTTTATCGCGGGATCTGGGGCCTCTACGGCGGCTATGACTACATATCACCGCATATCTTCCGCGTTTCCAGCACGTCTCTTTCTCTCGGTACTACCTTTCAATGGTGGCTCTCACAACAGGTAGCGCTTCAGGGCTCAGCTCTCGGCGGCGTCGGCTATGCCGCGGCTGGTAATGTCACCCCCGTGGGTGTAGAATATGGGGTCAAATCTTTATTCTTGACATTTAAACCTTTGTGGTATAGATGAGTACCTCATGAGTCGCCCCTTACGAATCCAATATCCGCATGCATATTACCATGTCACCTGCCGCGGGAACGAGCGGCGGGTAATCTTCCGTAGCCTCGATGATCGGAAAGACTTCTTGCAGCTGCTTGGTCGTTCTTTGAATATCTTTGACGTTCAACTTCTGTCGTACGCTCTGATGCCCAACCACTTTCACCTGCTGATCTGCACACCGAAGGGCAATCTCTCAGAGTTTATGCGTCACTTTAATATCAGCTATACTGGTTCATTTAACCGTAAGTATAACCGGACTGGACATCTTTATCAGGGAAGATACAAAGCTTTTCTAATCGACGAAGATAATTACCTCCTGGAAGTATCCCGATATATTCATTTGAATCCGCTGAGAATGAAATCTCAGAAAACGGTAGAGCAAAGATGGCGGGATTTAATGATGAATGAGTCAACCAGTTTTCCGGGATATCTTCATCTGAAGGACAGGAAAACGTTTGTTCATTACAAAACCATTCTGGCTTATTTTGGCGGCGATCGCCGGAAGTCCATCAACGAGCACAAAACATTCGTAGCGGAAGGTATGGAAAGAGACATGTCCAGTCCGCTGGAGAAGGGAAAAGGAACCGGAATTGTTGGAAGCGACGACTTTATTGAAACAATCAAGGAAAAATTCAGAAATGATGAGAGTCGTAAACGACTATCCCAGGAGCAACCGGCGTTGAGAGCACTGGAAAAACAAATCAAGCCCGATGACCTGATCGATCGATATGCCAAACTGGTGAAAGTCAATCCGGTGGAACTGGCGAAGAAGGGGAAGCAGTCACTCCAGCGGGCAATGCTGATGGAAATGCTGTATCGGATTTGCAACATCACCCAGCCGGAGATTGGAAAACTCCTGGGCGGGATTGATTACAGCGCGGTCAGTCAGGCCAGAAAGCGATTGCAGATTAAAATCGAAAAAGAACCGGAACTGGCAAAAAAAATGATTCAGATTCAAAATGCCTTGAAATGTCAATAATAAAGATTTGACCCCATATCTCGGCCCTGAATGTGGAAATTCACGAGCTGTTCATCTTCGACCATGAGACCGAGGACCCGAAAGTGCTAAAGGGCAAGATTGACCAAATGTTGAAGGATGCAAGCAAAAAGGAGTTCGGGACAATTTACAGAGTAATCAAGGCAGTACTGAAATGAGTTCTCTGTGCAAGCGCACGAGAAATTCAGACCAAACCCCGGCACACATGTCCATCATCGTATTACAACAACAGATTATGGGTTATGGGTTATGGGTTATGGGTTATGGGACAAAGGCATAAGCAAGAGTTTCGTTTTTTTTGTTTTTCCTATCGTCTTTCACCTTTATCCTTCGGCCTTCAGCCGCGCGTCCCCCGCAGGGGGATCGGTCTAATCTCCTATTTCTATAATCAAATACTTCTTCTTCCCTTTGCGGATGCGCAGTTCGCGGCCGCCGGTAAAATCATCGACAGACAGTTTTTCATCGACCGTCTTGACCTGGCGCTCGCCGATGTAAATACCGCCCTGCTCGATGAGACGTTTGGCTTCCGACATGGATTGCGTAAGCCCTGCCTTGGCGCAGGCGGACGTGATTAAGATGCCCGCATCCAACTCTTTGAGGGAAACTGCATAACGGGGAATAGCGGAGGTATCAGCCTGCGGCGCTTCACGCGGAATGTCACTTGCGGGAAACAAATCAGCATCGACCGGGTGCGCATGGAAAGCCTCCATGGACGCGCACCACGCGGCTTTCGCGGCATCCGTTCCATGCGTGACTTTGGTCGCCTCATAAGCCAGCACGGCCTTGGCCATGTTCAGTCTCGCATCGGCCAGTGCTTTAACAACAGCAATTTCTTCAAGAGGCAGATACGTAAAGAGTTTGAGAAACCTCTCCACATCGGAATCGTCACAGTTGATCCAGTACTGATAGTACTCATACGGTGTGGTCAGAGTGCCATCGAGCCAGATGGTGCCTTTTTCTGTTTTTCCCATCTTGTGTCCGAGTGATGTCGTAATCAGGGGAAAGGTAACGGCCTGTGCGTCTTTGGCTTCAACTTTACGGATGAGTTCGGTGCCGGCCAGCATATTGCCCCACTGGTCGTTTCCGCCCATTTGCAGCGCACAGTCGTAATGCTGGAACAAATGCAAGAAATCATATCCCTGCAAAAGCATATAGTTGAACTCGATAAAGTTGAGCCCTTTCTCCAGGCGGATTTTATAGCTTTCCGCCGCCAGCATCTTGTTGACGCTGAAATGCCGTCCGATATCTCGCAGGAATTCAATGTAGTTGATTTTGGTCAGCCAGTCAGCGTTGTTTAAAAGCAGCGCACGGCCTTCGGAAAAATCGAGATATCGGGAGAGCTGTTTACCCAGGCACTGTGCGTTGTAATCAATTTGCTCGCGGGTGAGAACCTGGCGCATTTCCGTCTTGCCGCTGGGATCGCCGATCAGCCCGGTGCCGCCGCCAACGAGCGCGATGGGGCGGTTGCCATTTTTCTGCATATGCGCCAACGCCATAATGGGCACCAGACTGCCGATATGCAGGCTAGTGGCGGTAGGATCAAAGCCAATGTAACAGGTCACGGGTCCTTTTACGAAAAGCTCTATAATCAAGGCCTCGTCAGTGATCTGTTCGACAAAACCTCTTTCCTTTAAAATCTCATAAGCGCTTTTCATCCCCCATTGCCTCCGTTTATTAGTGAAACTCCAATGACGTAAGCAAAGCGAAACGGCATTGGCTAGTTGAACTTATCCCGCAAAGCGGAGGGAGTAATACCCAAGGCTTCCCTTGGGTATTACTCCCGTGGTTCTTTTACTTTAACACTTATCCTCTCGATAGTGTTGGCCTTACCGCTTTGCGCATCAATATCCATAAGGACTCCCTGCAGACGCACATCGCCTTTGGCCACGTCAAACTTATTGGGAATCTGTGTGAGGAACCTTTCAATAATGGTATCTTTTTTTATGCCGATAACCGAATCAAACGGTCCGGTCATCCCCACGTCACTGATGTAAGCGGTTCCACCCGGCAGAACTTCGTCATCCGCCGTCTGCACATGCGTGTGCGTGCCCAATACCGCAGAAACCTCACCGTCAAGATACCAGCCCAATGCTTTCTTTTCCGATGTCGCTTCCGCATGTATATCGACGATAATGACATTGGTCTTTGTTTTAAGCCGGGCAATTTCTTTTTTTGCCGCGACAAACGGGCAGTCAATCGGCGCCATGAAAATTCTTCCGGCCAGGTTAAGCACGCCGACATAGTCGCCTGCGGCGGTCGGCATTAACACCGAGCCTTTGCCCGACACAGTACCCGGATAATTGGCGGGACGCAGGAGTGTTTCGTAATCTCCCATAAACTCCAGGACTTCTTTTTTATCCCAGATATGATTGCCGGACGTCAGAATATCGATGTGTGCATCATACAGTTCTTCAACAATATCGCGGGTGATGCCGAAACCGGCCGCGGCATTTTCACAATTGGCAATCACCAGATCGACGGCATGGCCGGCAACAAGCGACGGCAACAACTCTTTAATCGCCCTGCGTCCGGGCTTGCCCACGATATCGCCAATAAAAAGAATTTTCATTTTTCACTCGCTCTGTGTGCACGTCTATTTGGCAAAATTAGACACGCGGGTTTCCCGAATGACCGTTACCTTGATCTGCCCCGGGTACGAAAGCTCGCTTTCGATTTTCTTGATGATATCGTTGCACAGCATCACGGTATCATTATCGGAAATCTTTTCATTTTCCACCATGATGCGTATTTCGCGCCCCGCCTGAATCGCAAAGCACTTATCAACGCCGTTGAAGGAATGAGCAATTTTTTCAAGTTCCTCCAGGCGCTTGACATAGGTTTCCAGCATTTCGCGGCGCGCGCCGGGTCGGGCTGCGGATAATGTATCCGCGGCCTGTACAAGCACGCCCAGAAGCGTGTTGTTACGCCCGTCGTCGTGATGCGTGGCAATCGCTTGAACAATGCGTGGATTCTCGCCGAAGCGCTTGGCGAAGTCGGCGCCGATAGCGGCGTGCGTTCCTTCAATCTTGTGGTCCACTGCTTTGCCGATGTCGTGCAGCAGTCCCGCGCGCTTGGCTTCCTTGATGTTCATTTTCAGTTCAGCGGCCATTAATCCTGTCAGATAAGCCACGTCAATCGAATGTTGCAGAACATTTTGTGAATAACTGGTGCGGTATTTCAGCGCGCCCAGCATGTTGATAATTTCGGGATGGATGTCGTGAACACCGCAGTCGAAAGACGCTTTCTCGCCGGTTTCACGGATAATCTGCTCCACTTCCGTCCGCACTTTTTTGACAATCTCCTCAATCCGGCCAGGATGAATGCGTCCATCCTGAATGAGCCGTTCCAGTGAAATCCTGGCCACTTCTCGACGAATCGGATCAAAACTGGAAAGGACCACCGCTTCGGGCGTGTCATCAACAATCAGGTCGATGCCGGTTGCTGCTTCAATCGCACGGATATTGCGGCCTTCGCGCCCGATAATGCGGCCTTTCATTTCTTCGCTGGGCAGATTAACGACGGAGACCGTATGTTCCGCGACGTAGTCTCCCGCGTATCTTTGAATGGAATAAGCGATAATTTCCCGGGCTTTCCGATCCCCCGTAAGCTTGGCTTCCTCTTCAATTTTACGGACAATCGCCGCCGCATCACGCTTGGCTTCTGTCTCCATCGACTGGACGAGGATGTTTTTCGCTTCTTCGGGCGTAATGCCGGCAATCTTCTCTAATTTCTCTTTTTGCTCTTCCACCAACGCATCCAAACGTCGATGTTTTTCCTCCAGGGCATTCTCTTTTTGGCTTAAAGTTTTGTCACGCCCTTCGATATTTGATTCTTTTTGTGACAATGTGTCGATGCGCCTATCCAGATTTTCTTCTTTGATCCGAATGCGCTTTTCCAGTCCTTCCAGATCACTTTTTACGTCTTTAGTTTCCCGGTCAAAATCCGCCTTCATTTTCAGCAGATTTTCCTTGGCTTGCAAAAGTGCTTCTTTTTTGATCGTCTCGGCTTCTTTTTTGGACTCCTCGACAATACGCGCCGCCAGACTTTCCGATGCCTTGATTTTCTTTGCCGTGAATATTTGCTTCAGAACATAACCGACAACCGCACCCGCCAAAACTGCCACTATTATAAACAGGACAAACAAACCGCCGTTTAACATGATGATTCCCTCCTCTTTCATCCCATTGAATAAACTGTCTTAATGAACTGCTTTTGCCATAATAATCAGACAGAAAGCTTCAACAGGATTATATTTAAACCTTCCGGCAAGCAATGATCAGCAACTTTGCCGAAGGATTCATGGCTCATTATAATTGTTAAATGTATGTCGATAGAGAAAAGGAGGGCAGGATCAATAAAAATCCCCGCCTATGCCGTGTTAATCACGATTTTGAACCTTTTTAAAAAAGTGGGCGCCCAGTGTTGTTTGTTTCAGGCTTTCTGCCACCCGACCAGCGGGAAAGGCGGACATGCTCACCGCAAACAAGTATAGGCCCCAGGTTCAAAGTGTTGGCTCAAAAACAGATGACAATCACGCACATCGCAGGGGTAAAATATTTCAATTAACTTGCGTTTTCAATAAGTTGAATTAACTTCTCAGACCGATGCGTAAGCTGTTCGCACAGATCCTGATTAACTCCCTTTAATTTTAAAAAATCTTCTGTAATGTTCAAAGCTGCCAGGATAGCCACATCCAATATACGGAGTTCATCACTGGATCGTATAATATCTTCCATTTTTTCATTGACAAACCGGACAACCTTAGCCACCTGTTCATCTTCCGCATCACTTAAAACCGCAAGTTCCTGTCCTAATACTTTAATTTCATAACGCTTTTTCAAATTAAACGCCCTGGAAGATTATTTTACCACTTCTATATCTGCAAGTAAATCAAGCAGTGAATCCACCCTCGCGCGTACGCTGTTCCTTTCCTCATCTAATACCATAACTTTGTTTTGTAACTGTTCTATCTCCAATTCTTTATTTTTTAGCGCTTCCTCCGATATTAAAATCTGTTTTTTTAAAAAAACCTGTTCACTGACAATATGCTTAATTTTATCTTCAAGCTCTGTAAATTTAACGATTTCCATGTTTGCTTCAACCCTTTTTTCAGAATGTACCACCAATGACACTGCTTTAATTTTTTTTTATTTATGCCAATTCATTCCTGGAATGTCAAGTCATTATTTTGGTTTGCGACTCTGCAAGCGATTGAAAATACCCGTCCAATTCCGACAACATCGCATCGCTGTCCGTCATTTTTCCCACAATTTCCCTGAACCGGCCTGAACCGGCCAATCCCTTGGTATACCAGAGTAAATGTTTGCGGAAAGACCGGTTGGCAATTCGCCTGCCGCAATAATGCGTTTCTATTTCCCAGTGTTTTTTAATGATAGCATGCCGCTCGGACAGGGAAGGATGGCAATTGGCCGGAAAACCCGAAGATAATTGATTAATTCCCAGGAATATCCATGGATTCCCGAGGGCACCCCGGCCCACCATTACCGCGTCGCAACCGGTTTCGGTGCGCATTTTAAAAGCGTCCTCGGGCTGCCAGATATCGCCGTTGCCGATGACCGGAATTTTAACTGCGCTTTTGACCTGCGCAATAACACCCCAATCGGCATGACCGGAAAACCCCTGATCGGCCGTCCGGCCATGAACAATAATCGCCGCAGCGCCTGCATCCTCAGCAATCCTGGCCATTTCCCCGGCATTGATGGAACTACGGCTCCATCCGGAACGAATCTTGACCGTCACAGGCACATTCACCGCTTTGACCACCGTCAAAATGATACGGCCGGCAAGGATGGGATTTTTCATCAGCATGGCACCGGAACCGGTTTTGACAACTTTTCTAACCGGACAGCCCATATTGATGTCGATGAAGTCAGGATGGCATCCAGCAACAATAGCCGCCGCCTGCGCCATCACAGCCGGATCGGCTCCAAACAATTGAACGCCCAGAGGCTGATCCTCAGAACCTGTTTTTAAATATTCAATTGTTTTTGCTGATTCGCGAATCAGGCCGTTGGCGCTGATCATCTCGGTAAAACACAGGTCACAACCGAACTCACGGGCAATCAGCCGAAACGGCAAATTGGTAATACCCGCCAGCGGCGCGAGCAGCGATTTACCTTGAAGGAAATGGATCACATCAGACACAAATCAAACCTGACCGGGTGTTGACTTCCGAAGATACTCACCTGCTCTGGCCAGTTCTTCGAGAGTATTGATACCCATCACTTCAACATAATCCGTTGTCAAAAAAGCGTAAACCTTCCTGTGCTCCCGTCGGGCGATTTCCACGATATCGGTCAGATAATATTCTTTTTGCTGATTATCATTTTTAACCTGAGCCAGCGCGGCAAATAAAAACGGCGTATCCACACAATAAATACCCGTATTGATTTCCAGGATTTTTCTTTCAGCTTCGGTGGCGTCTTTGTGCTCAACAATTTTCAGGATGTCGCCTTGATTATTTTTCACAATGTGGCCGTAGGCATGAGGTCCGGGCGGCTCGGTGGTCAGTACGGTCACCAAGGCCTGCGCGTCTTCATGATGCTTGATCAGCGACTGAATCGTTTCCGGTTTCAGAAGCGGCACATCACCACAGAGAATAACCGTCAAACCTTTGTAGTCGGAAAGAGCATCCTTGGCCTGCATCACAGCGTGGCCTGTTCCCAGTTGCGGCATTTGTTCCACAAAGACCAAATCCAAATCGGGAAATGCTTCCCGTACTTTGTCCGATTGATGGCCGATAATGACAACAATTTTCTGCGCTCCCGACTTGCGCGCCGCTTCTAATGAATAATATAAGAGCGGCTTGCCGTTGAGGACATGAAGCACTTTGGCCATGTCCGATTTCATGCGGGTGCCCCGCCCCGCCGCTAAAATGAGCGCGCAAAATTCCATGTTTTTTACCAATTACTTTCACCTCACACCATTTGCGTTTGCGGTCTCTCAACCTGCGGCGGGAAAATGACCAGAACTTCCTTGATGGATTTCTGATCGGCATTTTCTATAATAAAGATCATGCCGTCGAATTCAAGCCTTTCCCGACTGAGGGGAATCCTTCCCGCCTGCTGTATCAGAAAACCGCCGAGAGTTTCATAGTTTCCTTCAGGCAGCTTTGTCAATAAGATTTGATTCATATCATCAATTTTCATCCGGCCATTGATCAAATACCGGCCGGATACCATCTTTTTATAAAGTTTTTCGCCCTTGTTATATTGCTCGTCGATGCTTCCGACAATTTCCTCTCCGATATCCTCCATGGTGACAATGCCGACTGCGCCACCGTACTCATCAACAACCACCCCCATGTTCTCGCGTTTTCTTTGCATATCCATCAAAAGTGGCCCGGCCTTTTTCGTTTCCGGAACATAAAAAACATCCGTCCGCATGCAACCGGCCACCGTAGCCGCGCTGGAAGCCTCCGCCGGCGTTTGCTGTTGCTTCAATAACATATCCAGAAGATCAAAATAATGCAAAATACCAACAATATTGTAAACCGTATCCGAATAGACGGGAATGCGCATATATTTCTTGGCCGCGACAACGCGGGCCGCTTCTTCGATCTTCATCGTTTGCGGCAAGGCCGTCAAAGCGGAGATAGGCACCATGATTTTTTCCGCCGTGAGTTCGGAAAAACCAAAAACACGACTGACCATCTCCTTTTCTGTTGTCAAAATGTCGCTGCCCTGTGTCTTTTCGCCTAAAATATATTTTAAACCTTCTTTGGTGATGTAGGAGGGCTGCTTCACTTTTTGATCAAAGGAAATATTGACCGCACCTCTGGATATCGCCGCAATAAAATAAGTCAACGGATAAAAGACAATGGAAGACAGTCGGATAAAATGGGCTACCTTAATCGCCATCAACTCCGGATAGTGCTGGAAGATGCTGCGGATGATAATGATGACAAACAAGATCGGCAGCATAATCAAAAAAGCGATTTGCTCGCCGTGTTTCGCGCCGAAATATTGAATCAAAAGACCCGTGGCCAGTGTGGAGGCGACAATAATCGCCAGATTCGTGCCGATGAGCGCGGTGGAAATAAACCATTCGGGATGTTCCTTTAATTTGACAGCCTGCATGGCGGCTCGCGATCCCCGCCGTGCGTAATATTTTATTTTGTTGATGTCGGCGGAAAATAAAGCAACCTCTCCTCCGGAATATAGGGCCTCCAGAATCAGGCAAAGAACTATGACTGCAATAATCAGATAAAGGCTCACTCTTCAATCACCGTCTGTGTTTGCTTTTCTTTTTCAATGCGAATTTTAAGTATCCTGGTTCTGCCGATGCTCTCAATACGGAAATCATAATTTTCAAAATGAATGGTTTCACCGCGCTCCGGCATCTTCCCGAACAAATGCAGAACAAAGCCGCCGATGGTATCGAATTCGTCCTGCGGTAAAGAGGCTTGCAGCAGGTCATTGACCTGTTCCATCTCCATCCTGCCGGGAACAATCATCGTGCTCTCATCCAGAATATCGCACCCGGAGCTGGCCGGTTCATCATCACCATAGGCCTCTTCAAATAAATGCTCCAGAATATCTTCCAGCGTCACCAGACCGGATACTCCGCCGTATTCATCCACCACAATAGCAATCTGGATTGCTTTTTCCTGAAAATCATGAAGCAGGCCGTTAATGGTTTTGCCCTCCGGGACAAAATAAGGTTTAGCCAGCAGTTTCTCGATGGAAACCGCATCCTGTGCGCGCAAAGCGTCATTGAGCAAATCGCGGGCAAAGAGAATGCCGATGATGTTGTCGCGGTCGTCCCGATAAATGGGCACCCGCTCGTACCGGCCGCGAACAACCTCCCGGACAATATCCGAAGCTTTCATATCAAAAGAGAGACAAAACATATCCACACGGGGGATCATGATATCCGTCACCGGCCGGTCGCCCGATTCAAAGATTGTTTTGATGAGTTCTTTCTGCGATTCATCCACAACGCCTTCACGGCTGCCGGCATCAATGAGATGTTTGAATTCATCCTCCATTAAAACATCCATATCCCGTGTTTTTCGCTTATCCAGACGCTTTAAAATCAAACCGGGCGTTTTTTCCAGGGCGGCGACGATCGGAAATTCCAGGCGGGAAATAATGAGCAAAAGCGGCGATACAGCCGAGGATACCTGCATCGGATAGGTGACGCCAAATGTTTTCGGGATGGCTTCACCGGCCAAGAAAAGCACAATCGATGTCACGATGATGGAAATCCACTGGCCACTGACGCCGAACAAGCTGATAAACAGAGAAGCTGCCAAAATGGAAATGCTGATATTAACGGCTTCATTGCTGGTGACAATTGTAATGAGCAGCCGCCGGGGATTTGCAAGCAACTTCACCACGGAATTCATAAAGGGATAGTTATCCGATTTCATCTTATGCAGATGTAAATCCGAAAGCGAAAGCAGCGCTGCTTCCGCCGACGAAAAAAAACCGGAAAATAAAAAAAGAATCAGTAAAACGATAATATCAGA
>JANYAF010000096.1 GCA_025355175.1 Deltaproteobacteria bacterium
TCAACTTTGAAAAATGGTGGGGCGGATTCTTTATGATGAACACGGATGAGATTCATTATATCGTCCGCAATCTCTTTGTCGGCAACAAATTGGAGCGCGGCGATTTGGAGCTGCATGCAGGGCATAAGCTCAGCCTTAAAAATATTAAAAGTCCGATTCTGGTCTTTGCATCGATGGGCGACAACATAGCGCCGGCCCAGCAGGCGCTCAACTGGATTCCCCGTGTTTACGACTCCGTGGAAGATATCAAACGACACGGGCAGGTCATTATTTACATCGTTCACAAGGACATCGGCCATCTGGGCATTTTCGTCGCCGGTTCCGTCGCCAAGAAAGAACATAAACAAATTATCGGCCACTTTGACATGATTGATTTTCTACCGCCCGGTCTCTATGAAATGGTGATTGAAGGCGATGTCAAGAGCGGAAAATTTTCCACACAATTTGAACCGCGCACGTTTACCGACATAGCCGCCTATGACGACGGCAAGGCGGACGAACCGGATTTCAGCGTTGTCTCCAAAGTATCAGAGACCAACGACAACATTTATCAGCTGCTGATGCGTCCCTGGGTGAAGTTCTGGACTACTGAACTTTCTGCGGAAGTCATCCGCTACCTGCATCCGCTGCGCATGCAAAGATATTTGTTTGCCGACATCAATCCTCTGATGCGCCCGATCAAAAATTATGCGTCTATCGTCCGCCAGAACCGCAAGCCTGCATCGGCGGATAATCCCTTTTCGGCCATGGAAAAAGACTTTTCTGCACTTACAGAAAACATGCTTAACATGTATCGAGATTACCGTGATTTTGGCCAGGAACTATTGTTTCGACAGACTTACGGAAACTATTGGCTGCAGCTTTTCATTCCGCCATCTGAAACAGAACCGGTCGTAAATATTCCGGAGCGTGAAAGAGCCGACTATGACAAGCGACTTCAGGCTATGGAAAAAGGAGGTCATGAAGCAGGGCTGATCCGTATATACATGGCTGTGGCCAACGCCAGCGGGGACATCAAAAGACGGCATTTTGAAGTCGCTGATGAAATCGCCAAAACACACAAAGTTTTAAGCAAGATGCGTCCGTTGAAATTCAAAAAAATCATGCACGAACAGACTGCCCTCCTTCAGGCGAACGAAGATAAGGCCATTGAAGCCCTATCAGTGCTGATCAAGGACAAGAACGATCGACTGGAAGCGCTGAGTATCGCCCGCCGGCTGTGTCAGGTCGACGGTGCTTGCGATAACACCGAAAAGAATATGCTGGATAAGATCAAAAAAGGGTTGAAATTATAATTCTCTACCCCGGCTAATTTATATTCTCTTTAGCCAAATGCGCTTCTGCCACGAAATATTCGTATGATATAAATGCAAAATAAGATTCCGCCCGGAAAGGAGTTCTGCATATGAACAGCCATGTCATTGTCAGTCCCGTCATTGAAGATATCAAGAAGAGGATGAAGCGGGGGAAGATTGTCTCACTGGCTGAGGCCGTGCAGGTGGTACGATCCGGTGACACACTGGCTTTCGACGGTTTTGTGGGCAGCTGCATACCGGAGGAGTTGATCATCGGTCTGGAAAAACGGTTTCTGGAAACCGGTGAGCCCGGAGATCTGACGCTGATTTACGCTTCCGGGATCGGCGATGGAAAGGAGAAGGGCACCAATCGCCTGGCTCATACCGGGCTCTTGAAGCGGGTCATCGCCGGCCATTGGGGGCTGACGCCGAAGCTGCAGAAGTTGGCCCTCGACGCCAAGATTGAAGCATACAACCTTCCTCAGGGTGTATTGACACATCTGTTTCGTGACATAGCGGCAAACAATCCCCGGACGATTTCACGCGTCGGTCTGGGAACCTTTGTGGATCCAAGGAACGGCGGGGGAAAGATTAATGCCGCCACCACTGAAGATCTGGTGGAAATCATACATTTTGACGGGAAAGAATGTCTGGCCTACAAGACCTTCCCGATCCAGATCGCCTTCTTGCGGGGAACGACGGCTGACATGGACGGCAATATCACCATGGAAAAGGAGTTAGTTACACTGGATGTCCTTTCCATTGCCATGGCTGCCAAAAATTCCGGCGGTATCGTTATCGTGCAGGTAGAGCGGATCGCCGATCGCAATGCCCTGAATAGCCGGCAAGTCAAGATTCCGGGCATCCTGGTTGATTGTGTCGTGGTAGCCCGGCCGGAAAACCATCAACAGACCTATATCACACCATACAATCCCGCATTCAGTTGCGAGTTTAAAGTTCCGGTCGACAGCATTGAACCTCTTAAAATGGATTGCCGCAAGATAATCGCCCGGCGCGCGGCCTTTGAACTCCAGCCGAACATGGTCATCAACCTGGGGATCGGCATGCCTGAAGGCGTGGCCAGCGTTGCCCATGAAGAGGGAATCTTCGAATACCTGACCCTGACGACAGAGGCAGGTTCTATCGGAGGGATTCCGGCAGGGGGACTGAATTTCGGCGCCGCAACGAACATGGACTGCCTAATCGATATGCCCTACCAGTTTGATTTTTATGATGGCGGAGGCCTTGATCTGGCTTGTCTGGGTCTGGCCCAGATGGATCGGCACGGCCATGTGAATGTAAGCCGCTTCGGGTCCCGGATAGCCGGATGCGGCGGGTTTATAGATATTACCCAGAACTCGAAGAAAATAATTTTTACAGGCACCTTTACAGCCGGAGATACAGAGGCGGCGGTGGGGGACGGCAAACTCCGCATCGTTAAAGAGGGTGGCTTGAAAAAGTTCCTCCACGATGTAGAGCAGGTAACATTCAGCGGAAAAACTGCGCAGGAAAATCGCATGCACGTTTTTTATGTGACGGAACGTTGTGTCTTCACACTGACCCCGGAGGGGGTGGAACTGATCGAAATCGCCCCCGGTATTGATCTGGAGAAGGATATTCTGGCCTTTATGGACTTCCAACCCATCATCAAAAAACTGCGCCTGATGGACGAGCGAATCTTCAAAGTGCCCGTCATGGGACTCAAGGAGGACATCTTCTATATTCCCATCGCGGAGCGCATGAAATACGATCCGGAGACTAACATCCTCTTTAATAACTTTGAAGGGTTGGCCATTCGCAAGAAAGAGGATATTGAAGAAATTAGACACCGGGTAGAAGAAATATGCCAGCCCCTCGGTAAGCGGGTCAAAACGATCGTCAATTATGACAACTTCTCCATTGTTCCAGAACTGGAGGCCGACTATATTAGCATGGTTAAGTATGTGGTGTCCGAGTTCTATACGGATGTGACACGCTATACGACGAGTGCGTTTTTGCGCATGAAACTGGGAGACGAACTGAAAAGCCGTGGATTGGCCCCACATATCTTTCAATCGAAGGAGGAAGCAAGACAGGCCCTGGGCTGATTTGCCCATATGTTTATACCAACCATTAAGTTAGCGTTCAGATTTTCTAAATCCTAAATTAACACGTGGTATGATTATCTGGGTTAGGACATTTATATAATTTAAGACGGCATTAGGAATCTTCACTTGACCGTACTTTTTTGCCCAACCGACAATTACGAACAATCTTAGGAGCGCATGTGGTGATTCTTAAGGATTGAATGTCAAATAAAGAAGACACATCCCGAATAGAAGGAGGGTGATATGGCATCAACCGATTTATCCCAGACTGTCGCCGATATGAGGCGTTATTACAATTCCGGTGAGACCAGGCCTGTCTCCTTTCGGATTGAACAGCTCAGGAAACTCAAATCAATGATCCGCTCTCATGAAGATGAGATCATCCAAGCTCTTCATAATGATCTGAAGAAACCGCCTTTTGAGTCCTATGCAAGTGAGATCGGCATCATGTATGTGGAGATTGAACATGCAATCAGGCATGTCAAGTCGTGGTCCCGTCCGAAAAGAGTGGCGACGCCCATCATCCATTTCCTGTCATCAAGCAGAATCTATCAGGAACCTTATGGCGTTGTGCTTATTATAGGTCCATGGAATTATCCATTTAATCTACTGATTGCGCCGCTTGTGGGTGCGATGGCTGCAGGGAACTGTGTTGTTATTAAACCCTCCGAGCTTGCCAGCGACATGTCTAAGACTTTTTCCGGCCTCATATCAAAGTATTTCCATCCGGATTATATCTGCGCTTTAGAAGGAGGTGCGGAGATCAGTCAGCAACTGCTTGCCGAGAAATTCGATTATATGTTCTACACGGGCAGCACGGTAGTGGGCCGGGTTGTCATGGAAGCGGCAGCAAGAAGCCTCACACCCGTTACACTGGAGCTGGGAGGAAAAAGCCCATGTATCGTGGATGAGGATGCAAGCCTGGATTATGCGGTTAAACGGATCGCCTGGGGAAAGTTCTTCAATGCCGGGCAGACCTGTATTGCACCGGACTATTGCCTCGTTCATAGCGCAATCAAAGATGTCTTTCTGGAGAAGATGAAAAAAACAATACAGGATTTTTACGGTGACGATCCGATGCAAAGTTTGGACTACGCGAGAATAGTAAATGAAAGGCACTTTCAGAGGCTGACACGTTTGCTCGGTGATGGGAACATCATTGTCGGAGGCAAAATGGACTCGGCAAATCTTTATATCGCACCGACGCTGATTGACCGGGTTTCACTTCAGGACAGCATCATGCAAGAGGAAATATTCGGACCGCTTCTCCCGATCATGACCTTTGACAGGCTGGATCAGGCCATTGATATGGTGAACAGACTTCCCCGCCCTCTCGCCCTTTATTATTTTTCGAATAACGCGAGCAATCAGCAAGACATTCTAACAAAAACGAGTTTCGGCGGGGGCTGCATCAACGACACGATATCCCACATAGGCAGTCTGACGTTGCCGTTCGGAGGTATCGGCGACAGCGGCATAGGCGCTTATCATGGCAGGATGAGCTTTGGCACTTTTTCACACAGCAAGGGAATTTTGACGCGCTCTAATTTGATCGATATGCCTCTACGGTATCCTCCTTATGGGAACAAAGTGAATTTGCTGAAGAGGCTCTTCAGGGTGATTGGATAGGCTACGCAGGGATATCAGTATATCAAATAAATGGAGTTTAAGCCCGATACCACTACGGGAGGTTTTTAGAAAATAACCTTCCGAGATAGTTCATGTTGTAACGCAGTTATCGCCCGTAGGATTATTCTTATTATAAATAGAACAAGAACCATCGAAAACGCAATAAACGCCATTAATATAATTTTACTTAGCATATCTTAAATTTATTCATTTTGATGATGCCTCTTTCTATTTCTTAATGATGAAACAACAAACCAAGAACCTGTTAGAACAAACACAATCGGCCAGAACATTTTAATTTCGGGTGGAAACCAGCCGGCTATTTTTCCAAACCAGTAAAGGCCAACCACTATAAACAATACTCCCCAAAATAGACCACTGTTTCTTCCTCCACACATTGCACTACAATGATGCCCTTTACCCCGCTGCAG
>JANYAF010000187.1 GCA_025355175.1 Deltaproteobacteria bacterium
CAGGCCGCCTCAATGGACAGGAATGGATCGTATCCCCAGACTTCCATGCCCAGGCTCTCGGCGGCATTGGCCAGCATGGTGCCGATGGCGCCTAAGCCCACCACGCCGAGCTTCTTGCCCAGGAGCTCAGTGCCGACAAACTTTGCTTTCCCTTTCTCGATCAGATCAGGTACCTTGTCACCTTGGCCGATAAGCCCTTTGGTCCAGACAAGGCCTTCCGCAACATTGCGTGCTGCCAGCAGCATGCCCAGGATCACGAGTTCCTTCACGCCGTTGGCGTTTGCTCCCGGGGTATTAAAAACGACGATTCCTTTCTCCGAACATTTGTCGATGGGAATATTGTTGACACCGGCGCCGGCGCGAGCAATGGCTTTCAGAGAAGACGGCAGGGTCATCTCTTTCATTTCCTTGCTTCTTACCAGGATACCGTCGGGATCGGGCATATCAGTGCGATACTCATACTTCTCCGGAAAAAGACTGAGCCCCTTTTCCGAAATTTTATTTAACAGATCAATCCGATACATAAAATACCTCCTATACCTTTCCATATCTTTTTTATTTTAGAGTACCCTGCTAAAGCAGAATACCTATTTTGTGCCACTATTGTCCAAAACAAATTGTCCTTATGGTGTTTTTTAATAAGAACTTCCGTTTTGCGGAATAAAGTATAGAACGGGCGTTTTTGTGTGTCAAGGAAATCTTGGCCACAAAATGTGGGTGTGCGGTGCCGATGTTAGGAATACGATTTTATGCGGATGTTCATGGATGTTAAAAAAGAAGGTTCCCTCTCGGGAACCCCTGATTCTGGTGGTGCTGGCAGTCTGCTGCGAACCAGTCTCAGCTGCAGTTTGAAGGCCATTTTTTGGTGTTTTGCAAAATCTCGTATAAAACGAGAAATAAACGAGATAATTCAATTTAAAGTTTCATAATTCAAGTAAATTGCTAGTGTATCAAATTAAGCAATATGCAGAGACCACCTAGCTGAATATTGATCTTTGATTCAATTACCCGACAACTTTTACCCAGTCAATAGGTTGTGGTCCGAGCGTGAGATCGGTCAATGCCCATACAAGAGCATCCATACGGTTAGGAGAAGGATCTCCGGGTAGCCAAAGGCACATTTCGTCTTCAAGTGCATTGAAATTTCCAACATGATGAATGCGACCTTGCTCATATTGAGCTGCAATAGGTTCTGCTCTGGTGTGCTTGTCCCTGCTCGCAGTCACGAGAGTGACCGGGACGTTTGGATCAACCTGTTTGATGACCAATTCAACCATTTCGCCGCCATTATTCTTTTCAGCGATAATTTTATTTGCTTTATATTTATGATAGGAGGTAACTGCGGCTTGTGCCCACTTTAGTGGGCTTCCCTGAAGTGTTTTGTCGGATAATATATATCCATCATTATTGCATTTGCCGGCAACTATAATACCTGCATCGTCGCCTGCACTTGTAGCGGATGGGTCCACAGCAACGACAATTCTGCTTAAAGGGGGTTCCGTCCATACCCTTGCCTCGTCAATAATTTTCCGTGTCCAAAGAGCGCCCGGTGCCTCATTGATATCTTCCGCAAGAATCTCCATACGATAGGAAAGAGATGTCATGTCTTTTGATATTTCATCTAATGCTACTTTGCTGATATATGGATTTTCGTGAGAGGAGAAATGGAATGTTCTATAACGTTCTGGATCGGTTTTTTCTTTTTCCTGGAACGACCGGAATAACTTTGCGGCGTGCATCTTGTTGTTGGCTTTGCTGACAGATCGACTATGAAGAGACGGTGGCGTATAGATAAAGACGGCATTGCCATTATTATCTAGGAGCATTGGGGCTCCCACCGCATCCCAGATGTCTTCGTTCATCAGTTGGAACTCATCCAGGATGATTTCATCGGCATAGTCGCCGCGAAATGAATCGGCATTCCAGGCTGTCTTGGCCTTAATCCGCTGCTTTGTACCAGGCAGTTCGATATATTTTTCTGATTCATTTTTATAAAGGATCTTATTCCTTATTAGTTCGGCCAGGATGGTCGTTACGGTTGTCCAGAAACTTCCAACCTGATCCACCGTGGGGGCCGCGTAAAGAACTCGTCGACCGGCCAGAAATTGCTTTATAGCCCGATTCGCAACACCTACCGTCTTTCCGCCGCGTCTACCGGCCCGAATGATAATGCGCTTGGCTTCACAATTAATAAATTCCTGCTGTATGATGTGCTTGCGTCCGGAAAGTGTAATTTTAAAATTTTCAGTCTTCATAAGTCACCTCCAGTTTTATAGGGCTACCATTTCTCAGCGTCAGTTCTGCTTTATCTGTAACCTTGCCGTCAATTCTATCGATAATTTCCTTGAAATAAGCTGCATTACCTTTTATGGCATGCTTCGTAGCGCCAATCGCCAAGAGTTCACTGACTTTCTTTTTACTGGCTTCATCAAAACCTTCTAATACTTTTTTAATCTCATTGGTTAGAGACAGGGAGCCTTTTGGCCTGCCATTTTTTTTCGGTTGATTTTCCGACGAGAACTTCTTCAGGTTTTTTTTCGATTTTTCGTTATACATTTTTTTCTACCTCCTGTTTTGCTCGAGGATGGGTTTCTTGCCCGTGAATTCCTTCCATCTTTTGCAGATGACATCACAATAAATCGGATCTATTTCCATGCCGTAGCAGGCCCTGCCCAATTGCTCAGCAGCAATCAAAGCAGAACCGGATCCAAGGAAAAGGTCGAGAATTATTTCTTCGGGTTCCGAATAATTGTTGATGCAGAAAGCGAAAAGGCCGACTGGTTTTTGTGTCGGATGAACCCTTTGTAACCCTTCGACATCACGTTTGCCTTCCCGCGTGTAGCCGTTCCAGACCTGACGGTACATCCGGGCAGGGGACGTAAAGCTTGTCCACGCAATTTCGCAATCGGCAAAGTTGTTTGATGCAGAATCGCCTCGTTTGTCCCATATTATCCAGCAAGGTGAAGGCGGTAGAAAGTCAGTGAAATAATTACCGCCGAAAAGAATAAAATTTTTTATACCGATCTCCTGACTCAAGAAATAAACATTCTGAGCCGTTTGTGTCGTTTCGTCCCCAACAATCGGCGCATATTTTTTGCCACCGCTGCCTATTTGGCCTTTCCCCGTCGCTTTATCGACCTTGCCTACGATGCTAATGCCATAGGGCGGATCAGTTAGC
>JANYAF010000192.1 GCA_025355175.1 Deltaproteobacteria bacterium
TAAAAAATCGTGCCACTTAATTAACATTCGTAGCACAAAAAGGATAGTTCAAGCTGATGTGGAAATAGTTTTCAGATGTAGGCATTGAATGCAATCCCGATGATTACGCAAACAACGATCCAGCTTTTCTTATTGGCGGGATCATCTATTCTATAAATGAAAATTTTGATGTTGATCTCGGTGTTAAGTTCGGTTTAAGCTCCTCTGAGACAGATATTTCCGCACTGACCGGAGTTACCTTCGGGTTTTAGTAAGTTAGAAATTATTTTCTGCGCTTTTTGGGCAGATAATAATTTCGTTAACGCACTTATCCCGTTTATCGGGGTTAGGAATAAAAATTTAATATATTCTTCCAAAGGATAAATTACAATGCACATGGCAGACGCTTTACTCTCGCCCGCGGTGGGAGCGACAATGTGGACCGGCTCACTGGCGACCGTAGGATATTCATCCAGGAAACTGAAGGAGAATATCGATAACAAGACTATCCCGCTGATGGGGGTCATGGGCGCATTTATCTTTGCGGCCATGATGATCAACTTCACTATTCCAGGCACAGGTTCGAGTGGGCACATAGCAGGAGGCATACTGTTGACCGTCATGCTGGGACCATACGCCGCTTTTCTCGTCCTGGCCTCGGTACTGATGGTGCAAGCGCTTTTTTTCGCCGATGGCGGACTGCTTGCTCTTGGCTGTAATATCTGGAATATGGGCTTCTATCCATGTTTTCTAGCCTACCCTCTAATTTACAAAACCATCGCGGGTGACGGCACAAGCACCAAGCGGATATATATCGCTGCAATCGTGAGCGCAATCATTGCCCTGCAGCTGGGTGCATTTTCGGTTGTTTTGGAGACGCTTTTATCCGGCAGGAGTGAACTGCCATTCGGCACATTTGTTTTGCTTATGCAGCCGATCCATCTGGCCATCGGCCTGGTGGAGGGAATTATCACAGCCGGAATAATCAGCTATGTAAAAAACGTCAGGCCTGAGATTCTCGAAGCCAACAAGATCTTACGGCCTCTCGATGCCGGTAATTCGCTGAAGAACGTTCTCGCCGCTTTTGTGATTCTGGCCGTTGTCACCGGCGGCGTGCTGTCCTGGTTCGCATCAACTCATCCGGATGGTTTGGAATGGTCCATTCAAAAAGTTACCGGCAAGACAGAACTTGCCGGGCAAACAAACGGCGTGGCTTCTCTATTCAAGAATATTCAGGAGAAAACCGCTTTTCTTCCCGGCTACAATTTCAAACCTTCAGCAAAAGAAGAACCACAGGAACATGAAGCGCCTGCATGGCCGGGGATTGAAGCCGGCACTTCTGTTGCCGGCATTATGGGAGGAGCGATTGTTCTGATGTTTATTTTGTTAATCGGTTTTGGAATCAGGCTCTTTAAAAAGCAATAGCCTTTTTACGAAAAATCATTTATTGAAAATCTTACCGGATGTAACCATGACTTTTGATGAAAAATATTACAACATTGGGTTTCTCGACCAGCTATCCTACAAGAACACCTTTATTCACCGGCTGGATCCGCGGGTAAAACTGATCGCTACACTGCTCTTTCTCTTTACGGTTATCTCCTTTTCCAAGTATGAGATTGTCGCCCTGCTGCCTTTTTTTCTCTACCCGATGCTGCTGATGACCATCGGAGAAATTCCCTTCACGTTTATCATCAAGAAAGTTCTTATTGTATCGCCTTTCGCCGTCTTTATCGGGATTTTTAATCCTCTTCTGGATTCAGGACAGGTTTTTATTATTAATGGCCTGACGATTTCAGCAGGATGGCTGTCTTTTTTTTCGATCATACTCAAATTCACTCTCACCGTCAGCACGGCGCTTTTACTTGTCGCCACCACATCCTTCCCTGGTGTTTGCCACTCCCTCAGACAGCTTGGTCTTCCGTCGCTTTTTGTTTCACAGCTTCTCTTTCTCTATCGCTATATTTTTGTTCTCATGGAAGAAACCATACGGATCGTCCGGGCGCGAAACATGCGCTCTTATGGACAGCGCGGCAAAGGGACAAAGGTCTTTGTCCGTATTGTTGGAATCCTTTTCATCCGAACCATCGAGAGAGCGGAACGAGTGTACTTCGCCATGCTCTCTCGCGGGTTTCAAGGTGATATGCCGACGCTTAAACATTTTCATATTAAAGCTGGCGATATTGGTTTCGCGGTATTCGTTATAGTTTTTCTCTTCATATTCCGGTTCTATCCGGCAACGGAAATATTGGGCCAATTTGTTCAGGGAGTGTTTTCATGAGCCATCATATTGTGGAATTTAAAAATGTCTATTTCCGCTATCCTGACGGAACCGAAGCATTGCAGGATATTTCTTTCCGTATTACCCACGGCGAATCAGTGGGAATCATCGGCGCCAATGGAGCAGGCAAATCTACTCTATTGCTGCACATGAACGGCTATCTCATGCCGACTTCGGGA